>NZ_RZRK01000916.1:0-2259 GCF_003997835.1 Mesorhizobium sp. M7A.F.Ca.CA.004.12.1.1 | reverse complement strand
GTGTCGGGATTCGCAGAACCGCTTGCCATGGCCGAACCCTCAGGATTTGACATGGATCTCTCGCGGGAACTTCGTCAGGGTCTCATGGCCGGTTTCGGTGACCAGGATGGTCTCGCTGATCTCGATGCCCCAGCCATCCATCCACATGCCGAGGATGGAATGAACGACATTGCCCGGTTCAAGCACGGTCTTGTCGCCCGGCCTGAGGCTGATCGTATGCTCGCCCCAGTCCGGCGGATAGGCGACGCCGATGGAGTAGCCGATGCGCGATTCCTTCTTCAGTCCGTAGCGCTGGATGACCTTGCGCCAGGCGGCTTCGACGGCTTCGGCTGATGTTCCCGGTTTGACCGCGTCGAGCACCGCATCCATGCCCTCGATCACCGCTTTTGCCGTGTCCGAAACATTTGTCGGCGTCTTGCCAAGCTGCATGGTCCTGGCGAGGCCGGCGGCATAGCGGCGGCAAACGCCGGCAAGTTCCAGCGCAATCGTCTCGTTGTCTCCGAACCGCCTGTCGCTCCACATGATGTGCGGCGCCGAGGCATTCTCGCCACCGAGGATTGTCGGTGGAAGAGCGGTGATGTCGCCGGCAAAATCCGGGCTGCCTGCGATCTGCGCCGCCTGGATGGCGGCGATGGCATCGCACTCGCGAACACCCGGTGCGATCACCTCGAAGGCCCGCGTGACGGCCGCTTCGGCCAAGGTGGACGCCTTGCGCAAATAGGCGATCTCGGGCGCCGATTTGACCGCGCGGATCCAGTTCACCAGCAGGTCGGCATCATGCCATTTTGCATTTGGAAGTCCCGCGACAAGCCGGGCGTGCGCCTTGGGGGAGAAATAATAGGCTTCGAGTTCGATGCCGATATGTCTGACACCCCAGCCCCTGGCGACGATCCAGCTCGCGATCCAGTCCATGGGATGGCGATCGACGCGCTGAACATGGTCTTCCGGAAAGCCGACCACGTTTTCCGGTTTCATCCAGGCGGTCAGAAGACCGCCGGCCGCATCCATGGCGCGCCCGATCCAGACCGGCTCGACCTCCTCGATTGGAACCAGCACCACCTGCGGCGTGTAGAACGACCAGCCGTCATAGCCGGTGATGTAATGCTGGTTGGCAACGTCGTTGACGACAAGGAGTTCGAGACCGCGCTTCGCCATCTCGGTGCGTATCTTGCGAAGCCGCTGTTGGTACTCGTCTCGGGCAAACGGCAATTCAATCATCTTTGCTCCATCTTTGTCAGATCAACGGTCGCGGGGTTCGCTCACCATTGAAGGGGTTTCGCCACGGCGGCAATCGGCCAGGACGACGCGTGGGCAGGTCCTGAACCGAATAGGCCCTCCACGGCCTTCCCCAGGAAAACTTCGGCGTGAATTTATTTTTGAATTCCATTTGACTGAATAAATAAGCAATGCAAAGCTGCGCTCTCCTAAGGGGCGCAAGGCATGGCACTGCGGGGGACCAATCAGGAGTTCGGGCGGCCGTACAATCGGCGCATCGTGCTTGAGTCCATCCGCCTTCATGGACCGATCGCCCGCGGCGAGATCGCCCGGCGCGTCGGCCTCACCGTCCAGACGGTATCGACCATCGTTCGCGAACTGGAAGATCAGGACTACATCCTGTCGCTGCGCGAAGAGCCGAAGGGGCGCGGCCTGCCGCCGGCAACGCTCCGGATCAACCCCGATGGCGGCTATGCCGTCGGCATCCACATCACTCCGCTTGGTATCAGCGCCGCCTTGATCAATCTGAGCGGCGACGTGATCGAGAGCATCTACCGCGAGGCGCCGAACGCGGCGCCGGACCACGCCTTCGAGCTGATCGGGGCGATGGTGGTGGAATTGACCAGACTGCGGGCTGGCGGACGGGTGCTGGGCGTTGGCATGGCCCTGCCCGGCCCATTCGACGTGGAGTCCATGAGTTTCGTCGGGCCAACCACCATGACCGGCTGGAAGGATGTGGCGCTGCGCGAACGGCTGGCGGCCTCCACCGGATTGCCGGCCTTCTTTGAAACCGATATGGCAGCGGCCGCCATGGGCGAGCGCCTCTACGGCCTCGGCGCCCAGTTTTCCGAATATTACTATCTCTATTTCGGCGTTGGCCTTGGCGGCGTCATGGTTCATGACGGCAGCGCCTTGCGCGGCGCCTGGGGAAATGCCGGCGAGATCGGGCACATTCCCGTTATTCCGGGCGGCGAGGCCTGCCCGTGCGGCAACAGCGGCTGTCTCGAAAGATATTTGTCGCTCGAGGCACGCCGGCGCTGGAAC
>NZ_RZRK01000915.1:0-2309 GCF_003997835.1 Mesorhizobium sp. M7A.F.Ca.CA.004.12.1.1 | reverse complement strand
TTCCAGATGCGTATCGACAATCACGCGACGCCATGGGGCAGCCCTGTCCGCGCCACCATGGGGGCGGGATTTGGCGCGGCGGAAGAGGAGTGAGCTGCCCGACGGTTACCTCGGATAGATGCCCAGCCACGCCTCACAGCGGGATGTTGTCGTGCTTCTTCCAGGGGTTCTGCATGTCCTTGTTGCGCAGCATGCGCAGCGCGCGCGCGATGCGGCGGCGGGTCGAGTGCGGCATGATCACCTCATCGACATAGCCGCGCTCGGCGGCGACGAAGGGCGACAGGAAGCGATCCTCGTAAGCCTTTGTGTGGGCTGCGATCTTTTCGATGTCACCGATGTCCTTGCGATAAATGATCTCGACCGCCCCCCTGGCACCCATCACCGCGATCTGCGCCGTCGGCCAGGCATAGTTCATGTCGCCGCGCAGATGTTTCGACGCCATCACGTCATAGGCGCCGCCATAGGCTTTGCGGGTGATGACGGTGATCTTCGGTACGGTGGCCTCGGCATAGGCGAACAGGAGTTTCGCGCCATGCTTGATCAGCCCGCCATATTCCTGCGCGGTGCCAGGCAGGAAGCCGGGGACATCGACGAAGGTGACGATCGGGATCGAAAAACAGTCGCAGAAGCGCACGAAACGGGCCGCCTTGCGGCTGGCGTCGGAATCGAGCACGCCGGCCAGCACCATCGGCTGGTTGGCGACGAAGCCGACGGTGCGGCCCTCGACGCGCCCGAACCCGGTGACGATGTTCTTGGCGAAGTTCTGCTGGATTTCGAAGAAGTCGCCTTCGTCGGCAACTTTCATGATCAGTTCCTTGATGTCGTAGGGCTTGTTGGCGTTGTCGGGAATCAGCCGGTCGAGCGACAAATCATGGTCGGTGACCGACTGGTAGCATTCGATCTCGGGAAGCTCCGATGTGTTGGAAGCCGGCAGCAGGTCGACCAGCCGGCGCATCTGCAGCAGCGCCTCGACGTCATTGTCATAGGCTCCGTCGGCGATCGACGATTTCGTCGTATGGACGGAAGCGCCGCCGAGGCTCTCGGCGGTCACCGTCTCGTTGGTCACGGTCTTCACCACATCCGGTCCGGTGACGAACATGTAGGAAGTGTCGCGCACCATGAAGATGAAGTCGGTCATGGCAGGCGAATAGACGTCGCCGCCGGCGCACGGTCCCATGATGACGGAAATCTGCGGAATGACGCCTGAGGCCAGCACGTTGCGCTGAAAGATCTCGGCATAGCCGCCGAGTGCTGCCACGCCTTCCTGGATGCGCGCGCCGCCAGCATCGTAGAGGCCGATGATCGGCGCCCGGTTGCGCAGCGCCATCTCCTGCACCTTGATGACCTTCTCGGCATGCGCTTCCGACAGCGAGCCCCCGAATACGGTAAAGTCCTTGGCGAAGAGGTAGACCGGGCGGCCGTTGACGGTGCCCCAGCCGGTGACGACGCCGTCGCCGGCGATCTTGGTGTTCTCCATGCCGAAGTCGGTCGAGCGGTGCTCGACATACATGTCGAATTCCTCGAACGAGCCCTCGTCGAGAAACACCTCGATGCGTTCGCGCGCGGTGAGCTTGCCCTTCTTGTGCTGGGCATCGATGCGAGCCTGGCCGCCGCCCATGCGGGCAATCTCGCGGCGGCGCTCGAGTTCCTTGAGAACGTCTTTCATCGATTACCTCCCAAGCCAGTGGCATTTCGTGGTAATCGTGCCGGCAAGCGGCGCTTGCGCCACGGGTTTTGTTGCGCTGCAGCATGACGCCCCTTGCATTTGGCGGCGAACTCAGCCATATGCAGCCCATAGGCGCTTGGGCCGGGAACGAATCCGGCCTTCTCGACGAATGAGACTGGTTGCGTCTGTTTTCCCTCTTTCCGGTATATCGGCCCTTTTTCCGGTAAATCACAAAGCGGTGAAAAAGCCCCGTGGCATGATGCCTGCGGGCACGACAGCGCAGCCGAGTGGACGAATACGTCCGCCCGCCTTGTCGTTCATCACAGATTTTTCGACGGCAGGTTGCGCCCTGCCGCCATCGATGTTTGCGGCCAGAAGCCGCGTGAAAGAAGATTATTTTGACCAACGAAAACACTTTGCCCGGTAGCACTGCGGAACTCACCGGTTTCGCGGCACTGGGTATTACGGGCGCGCTGCTCAAGGCCACCCACAACGCCGGCTTCGCCGAGCCGAAGCCGATCCAGGCACAGGCGATCCCCCCTCAGATGGAAGGCCGTGACATTTTCGGCATCGCCCAGACCGGCTCCGGCAAGACCGCGGCCTTCGCGCTGCCGATCTTGTCGAAGATCATTGCGCTTGGCAC
>NZ_RZRK01000914.1:0-2315 GCF_003997835.1 Mesorhizobium sp. M7A.F.Ca.CA.004.12.1.1 | reverse complement strand
GACCGATCCCGACACGACGTCGATAAAAAAATCCAGATGTAGACGGATTTGGCCACGGCCAGCCGCGCCGGTCAGCTTTCTCCCAGTTTCAGCCATCGCAGCACGAGAGCTTCCTCGTCATCGAGACCATCGATGGAGCGTTTGCGTTTGTTGGCTTGTGCCATTTCATTCAGCAACCGCCCCTCGGACCACGCTTCGAAGACCCGCGGATGGATATAGCATTTGCGGCAGACGGCGCGCGTATTGCCCAGCCGCTCGGCAACCTTGTCGATGACGCTGTTCATCGCCCTGTTTCGCTGTGCCTGGCTTTGCGGCAGTTCCGTTTGGGCAAACAGCGACGCGGCGTGAATGGTGCCGCCCCAGGTGCGGAAATGCTTCGAACTGAAGGCGTCACCGACCGCCTCACGGATATAGCGGTTGACGTCCTCGGAGCGGACCGGCCGCCTGTTGCCGTCCTCATCGAGATACTGGAACAGCTTCTGGCCTGGCAGGTCCTGTGCGCCGCGCACAATCCTGGCGATGCGGCGGTCGACCAGCTTCAGCTTCCACTCCTTGCCCGACTTGCCCTTGAAGGCAAAGCGCAGGCTTGAACCGACAATATCCACATGCCGGTCGCGCAACGTGGTCAGCCCGAAACTCTTGTTGTCGCGGGCGTAGGCGGCATTGCCGACCCGGATCATCGTGTTATCGAGCAGCCAGACGACCGCGGCGACGACACGCTCGAACGGCAGGCCACGACGGCGCAGATCGCTGTCGATCCTGTGCCGCAGGTCCGGCAGGCTCTCGGCGAAAGCAACCAGGCTCGAATATTTGGCACCATCGCGCTCTTCGGCCCATTGCGGATGATAGCGATATTGCTTGCGTCCGCGCTGGTCCCTGCCGGTTGCCTGGATATGGCCGTCCGCGTCCGGCGAAATCCACACATCCGTCCAGGCCGGCGGAATGACGATCGCCTCGATGCGGGCCCTGGTAGTGTCCGAAACTGTCCCTCCGTCCGGCCCCTGGTAGGAAAACCCCTTGCCCGTCTTTAGCCGTCGGATACCGGGCTCGGCATCGCTGACATAGCTAAGCGACGCATGGTCGGCCGAGCTTTGTGCCCCGTTTTTGGGCGCACCATCTGGCGATACAGCGTCCTCGCCAGCCGGTCGGCTGGGCGACAATCCGGATTTTTGCAACATGTCGGCTCCACGCGAATTCCGTAGATAAGCCACTGGCCGACCGCTGGTTCCACCCGCCGTCCGAAAAGCGCCTCGCGCCGATATCGCGGTGGCTGGCGCCTACAGAGCGCCTTGCAGCTTGATCGGCGGCGCGGACAAACGCCGCCGCGCCGCGAGCTTGAACCTGTAGCGCAGGCAGCGCCAAGCTTCTGAGCGCCGCTTCGGCGCGGCCGCGGCTACCGCCAGGAAGCGCGCCGCGGTGCCCAGGTCGCCGCGCGCATAGTGGACCCGGGCGATCTTGAGGGCGACAAGCCCTTCCCTGGCCTTGAGCGCCGACAACGGGATGTTGCAGTCGGTGAGTGTGCGCAGTTCCCGGCGCCAGTCCAGAAAGCGCCGCACCGGGTTGAGGGCAAAGCGGTCATCGGAACGTACCGGCGAAACCTCATAGACCATGACAGGTTGCGAGACCATGGCGAGCGATGCCTTGCTCATCAGCCGTGCCCAGAACAGCGTGTCCTCGTCATAGGCCATTCCGATGGGGAACCGCGTCTCGCCGATCAGGGTCCGCGATGCCAGAACGCTGCCCACGGCGACCGAACGTATATCGCCTTTCACATAGGCCGAGGCATTTGCCAGGCACGCAGCCTGATAGCCGTTCGGCATCTTGATCTGCCGGTCCTGGCCGTTCACCCGTCGCCGGTAGGCACCCACGATCATGTCGGCCTCCGGCCGCTCCTGAGCCTTGCGGAGCAGTGCGCGCAACCCGCCCCGCAGATGCAGGTCGTCGGCATCGATCAGGTAGACCCAGGAATAGACCGCTTCGGCCAGCGCCACATTGCGGGCACCGCCTGCATCGCGGCATTTGGCCGACAGCACGCGCAGCGGCAACGAGAGTTGTGCCGCGGCCTCCCGCGCGATGGTTGCCGTGCCATCGGTCGACGCATCGTCGACCAGCAATATCTCGCCGATGATCTCGGCCTCGCTGCGTAGCGATGCCAGCGTTGCAGCAATGGTCGCCGCCGCGTTACAGGCAGGAATGACGACGCTGATTGCTCTCAATTACAAAACCTCGCGCCATGCGCTTGAGGATACAACTACCGTCACCCCGAAACGAATACAGACTAGCGGCCGCATCGGTATTTTAGAAGCAGTCTTGTC
>NZ_RZRK01000913.1:0-2317 GCF_003997835.1 Mesorhizobium sp. M7A.F.Ca.CA.004.12.1.1 | reverse complement strand
ATGCACATACCTTCTGATCTGCCCGATGCCTGATTACCACGTGGTTCCCCCAATCCGTCGCTGCTTCGCAGCGCCACCTTTCCCCCCTCCGGAGGGAAAGGAAAGGAGCGTTGCTGGACGAGCGTTAACGGCAAAAGCTTGGCGCCTTTCCTCTACCCCGTCGATCGGGGGAGAGGTGGCTCGGCGAAGCCGAGACGGAGTGGGGGTCGACCTGCGCCGCATAAGACAATGCATGCTCCAAGCTGCCATGCACCCTATCGCCAAAGACCAGTTGTTTGGAAATGTGTGCATGCCGTAGCTTGCGGGGGAGATCGCTAGCTTGCCCGCCTACATCGCAACGCCGAACGCAAAAAGGGCGGCCGAAGCCGCCCTTTTGGGAATTGGGTCCCTCCATCAAAGGAAAATGATCACCCTGCCGTGCCTGTGGTGATGGTTGTTGTGGTGGTTATAGTGCTTCCACCAGAACTTCTTGAAGTGCTTCTTGTGATGTTTGTGGTTGTGGTTGTGATGATGGCCGTGCATGCCGTGGGCTGACGACGTGCCGACAGTGCCGGCGAGCGCGCCGGTGGCGACGAAGATGGCGACGAGGCCTGAGGTAAGAGTGCGCTTGAACATGATGATCTCCTGGATCTTTTGATCGAGGCGACCCATTCGCCTCTAACCATCAGTCGGCGCGGCGCGGCAAAAGGTTCGATAGGTCGAAGAGATTTTTTGTGGGGCCTTTGGCCCGAGCGAATAGTGAATAGCGAATAGCGAGTAGGAAAAGGCAGGAACGCCACTTACCAATCGCTACGTTGCCGTTCCCTATTCGCTATTCGCTACTCACTATTCGCTCTCTCTCACCCCATCCCCGTGACATGGCGCAGCCAGAACGCCAGCGCGATGAAGCCGATGATGGTGGTGACGCCGGTCCAGTCGACATTGGCCTTCTTCACATCGCTGATGATTTTCACCAGCAGCATCCAGGCCACGAAGATGATCGGGAGAATGATGACTAATCTGATCATGCCACACCCCTGCTCGAAGCGATTGCACCCTTCCCTAGATGTAGGAAGCAATCCGGCGGTTTTCAGGATGCCCTCGTCGACGGGCCATGTGGCATGCCGGGGAAAAACGGAGTTTTGTCTTTACTGGCGCAACAAATATGCTAACCGGAGCGCCGTGCCCTTGTAGCTCAGCTGGTAGAGCAGCGGTTTTGTAAACCGAAGGTCGGCGGTTCGATTCCGTCCGGGGGCACCAGTTTCCACCCGACAATCCCCAGAAATCAAGGAACTCAAGGGTTTCAACGTCCCCCGAGGTACACCAAAAGGTACACCGAGGGGTACACCGAGGATGAAAATGGCACTGGAACATGTCCAGCCGCGCGGCAATAGGAAGGTCTATCGAAGGAAGGTGCCCAAGGCACTTCAAGGCATTCTGGGCAAGACAGAGATGGTGCTTCGCCTCGGCAAAACCGACGCCGAGGTGCGCAAGCAGTATGACGCCACCCACGCCGAGGCGGAGCAAATCTTCGCCAAAGCATGGGACGAGTTGCACGGAGTGAAGGCGCCCAAAGCGAAGCTCACAGCGCGCGAACTGTTCGACCAAGCAACCAAGCGACTTCGGGACCTCGGCTTCAACCCGTATCGCGCTGGCAGCGGCGATCCTGATGATCCTGAGGAACGATCGGAATGGATTGCTCGCGATGTCGTCGCTGAGCAGATCGCTAAAGGCTATCCGAGGGACGAAGAGACCGACCACCCCGTTGGCGTCTCTGACGAGGACCGGGCACTGCTGACGCTACTGACCTCCTCAAATAAGCCGGTCGGTCCCTCGCCCACCCTAGAGGACGCCAAGCGGGTCTATCTGAACGACCGTTTCACTAAGACCAATCCTTCCGAGAAATCGAAGAAGCGGGACCAGCAACAAGCCGACCGTGTGGTCGGGCACGTGAAGTCGGCTCTCGGCTTTGACCCGGTGCTGGCGGACATGAAGCGTGCCGACGCCAGAACCGTCGCCAACGCCATGTTGAAGGAAATCCCGACTGCTGCGACTGTGGACCGATACCTCAATGTCGTGCGCGCAATCGTTGCCCATGGCATTCGCGAGTTCGACCTAACCGGCACAAAGAACCAATTTGAAAAGCTTGATGTTGCCGACAGCAGTAGGGAGCCGGACAAGCGAAAGAGGCTTCCCTTCACCCCGGAGCAATTGGCCGCGACGCGGGAGCGGGTGCTTGACCGCGCCGCCAGCGATCTCCAACAAATTTGGAGGCTCCTAGAGGGCACCGGCTGCCGTCTATCCGAGATTACCGGGCTTCGGGTCAGCGACGTTATGC
>NZ_RZRK01000912.1:0-2319 GCF_003997835.1 Mesorhizobium sp. M7A.F.Ca.CA.004.12.1.1 | reverse complement strand
GGTTTGGCGTGCACGGCATGAATACGGCAATCAGCGGATCGCCTTCCTGGTCGAGCTTCTGGTTGATCTCGGTTTCCTTCTCGCTGGCGACGAACACCAGCGACCACACACCCTTGCGCGGATATTCGACCAGTCCGACCTGGCGGAACATGTCGCCCTTGTTGGACAGCACGGTCTCGAAAATCTGTTTCAGCGAGCCATAGATGCCGCGCACCAACGGCATGCGGCCAAGCAGGCGCTCGCCGAAATTGACGATGGCGCGGCCGACGATGTTGGCCGTAAGGAAGCCGATCAGCGTGATCAGGATGAGCGCCACGATCAGCCCGAATCCCGGCACAGGAAACGACAAATAGGTGTCAGGGCTGTAGCGGGCCGGAATATAGGGTTTCACCCAGGAATCGACCCAACCGATGAATGACCAGGCGATGTAGGCGGTGATCGCCAGCGGCGCGCAGACGATGAAGCCCGTGAGGAAGTAGTTCCTCAGCCGGGTCACGCCGGAAGTCTTGGGAGCGTCGGACATGATTCACCGGAGGCGCGGGTTGCAGCGCAACATTAGTGAACCGCCGTCCAGTTTGGAACTGCGAAGTTTTTAAAGAGCCGATTATGCCGCCACTTTCAACGAAACAATCCAAACGGAAGCAGCATACGTTCGCGATTAGCCGAAACACCCCTCCCCTTCGTCATCCACGGGCGGAGCAAGGAGCGAAGCGACGCGGCGCAGACCCGAGGATCCATTCCGTGGCGTCGGCCGAAGAATGCAACCCCTCAAGATGGTCGGCGGATCGTTCGGTCGCTATACTTCGTTCATGACGGGCTATGTCTATTTAACTGCGAGCCGGAAACGCGGCACCATCTATATTGGCGTCACAAACGATCTCGGCCGCCGAATGCCCGAGCACAAGTCTGGTGGGGTTCGCGCTTTACTGGGCGGTATGGCGTAGAACGCTTGGTTTGGTACGAACAGTATTTCGACATCCGCGATGCAATCCAGCGCGAGAAGTCGCTGAAACGTTGGCCGCGTCATGGAAGATTGAATTGATCGAAAAGGCCAATCCGGAGTGGTTCGAGCTTTTCCGCGGGACTGGGTGGTAGCGCCAAGTTCTGCACTGCTTTGATCCGCCATACCGTCACGGAATGGATCCTCGGGTCTGCGCAGGAGCTTCGCTCCCGCTACGCCCGTGGATGACGAAAGGATGAGGCCTATTCCACCGTCACCGATTTCGCCAGATTGCGCGGCTGGTCGACGTCGGTGCCCATGAAGACGGCGGTAAAATAGGCCAGCATCTGGATCGGCAGCGCGTAGATGATCGGCGAGATGATTTCCGGCACGTCCGGCAGGATGATCGTCTCCATCGTCTTGACGCTCGTCAGCGCCGCACCCTTGCTGTCGGTGATCAGGATGATCTTGCCGCCGCGCGCCGCCACTTCCTGCATGTTCGACACGGTTTTTTCGAAAATGTGGTCGTGCGGCGCAATGACGATGACCGGCATGTTCTCATCGATCAGCGCGATCGGTCCATGCTTCAGCTCGCCGGCCGCATAGCCCTCGGCGTGGATATAGGAGATTTCCTTGAGTTTCAGCGCGCCTTCCATGGCCAGCGGAAAGTTGGTGTCGCGGCCGAGATAGAGCACGTCCTTGTAGCGTGAGAGTTCACGCGCGATCCGTTCGATCTGCTCTTCAAGCTTGAGCACCTGATTGGCATAGCGCGGCGCTTCCGATAGCGCGCGCACCAGGGTCTTCTCTTGTTCTTTCGAGATTGTCCCGCGCGCCACGCCGGCCCGCACGGCAAGCGATGCCAGCACGGACAGCTGGCAGGTGAACGCCTTGGTCGAGGCAACGCCGATCTCCGGCCCGGCGAGCGTCGGCAGCACGACATCGGATTCGCGCGCCATGGTCGATTCGCGCACATTGACGATCGCGCCGATCTTCATGCCGGCCTTGCGGCAATAACGCAGCGAGGCCAGCGTGTCGGCAGTCTCACCGGACTGCGAAATGAAGAACGCCGCGTCGTTCTTCGACAATGGCATTTCGCGGTAACGGAATTCGGAGGCGACATCGATGTCGACGGGCAGGCGCGCGTAGCGCTCGAACCAGTATTTGCCGATCAGGCCGGCAAGATAGGCGGTACCGCAGGCCGAAATCGCCAGCCGGTTGATCTCTGCGAAATTGAACGGCAGATCCAGCGGCTTGGAGACGCCGCCGACAAAATCGAGATAATTCGCCAAGGTATGCGAGATCACTTCGGGCTGCTCATGGATCTCCTTCTCCATGAAATGGCGCCGATTGCCCTTGTCGACCATGAAGCTGGTCGAAAG
>NZ_RZRK01000911.1:0-2326 GCF_003997835.1 Mesorhizobium sp. M7A.F.Ca.CA.004.12.1.1 | reverse complement strand
GCAAACGGCTCGGCAATGCGCTCAGCCCCGACATCGAACGCAGCTATCTGGAACGGCTGCTCGAGCTGAAATAGAGCAATTCCAGGAAAAGTGTGAAGCGGTTTTCCGTCCGGAATTGCGAAAAAACATAGGGATTGCCGCCCGCGTCCATCCCACCTAAAGACCCTCTCGCGCGGTTGCACCACCATGCCCAGACTTGGCGCCGTTACACCCATCCTGCGCATCTTCGACATTGCCAAGGCGCGTGAATTCTATGTCGGCTTCCTCGGCTTCGAGGTGCAGTGGGAACATCGCTTCGCCGACGACGCGCCGCTTTACATGGCGGTCGGCCGCGACGGCTGCGTTCTGCATCTCAGCGAACATCATGGCGACGGTGCACCCGGCATCGCCCTGCGCATCGAGGTCGAGGACATCACCGCTCTTCATGGCGAACTGATCGGCAAAAACTACCGCTTCGCCAGGCCGGGCGTGGAAGATACGCCTTGGAAGACCCGCGAGGTATCGGTCGCCGATCCGTTCGGCAACAGGCTGCATTTCTACGAGGATGCCGCCGGCTGACTGAGCCTGTTGACGAAGGCTTCGCGGATCGCATCCTGCATGCCGTCGATCGCCTCACCTGACGCATTGGGGTTGCGGTGCATCACCACGTTGGAGGAATCGATGGCGCCGAATCCGTCCGCGGTGGTCAGTTCACGACAGCCGTCCGGAATGTTGCTGCGCGAAATCGGCGCGATCGCCAGTCCGGAGGTGACGGCGAGCTTGAGGCCGCCGGTGGTGTCGCTGGTATAGGCGACACGATAGGCAAGATCGCGCTGCTCCAGTGATTTGATGGCGAAGTCCTTGCACCAGCCGGCCCGGTTGTAGAGCGCGATCGGCACCGGCTGTTCCTCATGCATGTGATGCAGGGTCGACGTCACCCACACGGTCGGGTCGTGCATCAGCACTTCGCCGCCGGCGGGATCCTGCCATTCGAACACCACGCACAGATCGAGTTCGCCGGCAGCGAGCGCCGCCATCTGTGCCCCGGAATGGGCATAGCGCACGGTGACCTC
Source organism: Mesorhizobium sp. M7A.F.Ca.CA.004.12.1.1 (assembly GCF_003997835.1). Lineage (NCBI taxonomy): Bacteria > Pseudomonadati > Pseudomonadota > Alphaproteobacteria > Hyphomicrobiales > Phyllobacteriaceae > Mesorhizobium > Mesorhizobium sp. M7A.F.Ca.CA.004.12.1.1. The sequence goes on along the minus strand of NZ_RZRK01000911.1, from coordinate 1,274 downwards.
GACCTGTGTATGACGCTTCGAGAAGGCGCCGAGCGCGCGCGACAGGATGGCGTGGCCATATTCCTCCGGAATGCCGATGCGCACCGGCCCGCCAAGCGGCGCTGCCGCCATCGATGCCGACGTCTCGTCGAGCAGCGAGACAATGCGGCGGGCGTTGACGATGAGTTCGCCGCCGCGCCGCGTCAACGCGACGCCGCGCGAACCGCGCTCGAACAGGCTGGCGCCGATCAGCTCTTCGAGCTTCTTCATCTGCATCGACACCGCGGATTGGGTGCGGCCGGCCTGCTCCGCCGCCTTGGTGAAATTGCCGGTCTCGGCAATCGCCACGAAGGTTCGCAGGAGGTCGCTGTCGAGGGTCGGCCGCATGGAATCCGCCATAAGAGAATTTGATTGCTGGCATCATTCCAATTCGTTTGCAACATGTCAAACGGCGGACGATAGTCGCCATACCCATTGGATATGCGGCTGCGAAATCAGCCGCGGACCAATCAAGAGTCCTCACTCGTGCCCGCTGCCCGAAACGGTGGCGGGTTCTTTTTACCCCGCAGGCGGCAGCTTCGGGTCGTACGCGCAGGAGCCTGGATGCAGATGCAGAATCGGATGGTGGGCGGCATCCTGAGCCTGTGCCTCGGCGTGCTGGTCTTTTCGCTGCAGGATCCGCTCGTCAAAGCCGTGTCGAGCGGCTATCCGGTGACCGAGGTGATGGCGATCCGCTCGATCGTCGCCCTGCCGATCCTGATCGTTCTGGTCCATGCCGATGTCGGCTTGCGGGCGATCCTGTCGAAGCGATTCCGCATGCTGACGGTGCGCGCCTTCATCCAGTTCACCTCCTATACGATGTACTACCTGGCCATCGCTGCTTTGCCGCTCGCCGATGCGGTGGCGCTTTATTTCATGGCGCCGCTGTTCATCATGGTCCTGGCCGGACCTTACCTTGGCGAGCGCGTCTCCTGGCAGACACTGGCAACCGTGCTGATCGGCTTGTTCGGCGTCCTCGTGATGCTGCGCCCCGGCGCAGGGCTGTTCGACTGGGCAGCGCTGCTGTCGCTGGGATCGGCGGCGCTCTATGGTTTTTCGCAGCTGATGGCCCGCAAGATCGGCGATACTGAATCGTCCACCGTCATGGCCTTCTATCAGAACGGCGCCTATCTGGTCGGCGCCGCCGTGGTTGCCGGGGCGTTTCACCTGGCCGGCATTACACACGCCGTTCACCCAAGCCTGGAATTCCTGGTACGGCCATGGCTTTGGCCGACGCTGCCGGATTTTCTCAGGAT
>NZ_RZRK01000910.1:0-2335 GCF_003997835.1 Mesorhizobium sp. M7A.F.Ca.CA.004.12.1.1 | reverse complement strand
GATGAAAGCCAAGGGCAACCGCGACAAGGTGATCCTGGCCTCGAAGGTCGTCGGCCGCACGGCCAACAGCTGGTTTCGCGGCGACAGGCCGTCGCAACTGGTGCGCGCCGACATCTTTGACGCCATCGACAAGTCGCTGGCCAAGCTCGGCACCGACTATATCGACCTCTACCAGATCCACTGGCCGGAGCGGGATATCCCCTGGGGCGGCAACCCGACGCGCGTCGGCGCCGTGTCGCCGCGCGCCGATTCCGTCGGCGCACCGGCCGACGAAACACCGATCGCCGAGACGCTTGGCGTCTTCGACGAACTGGTGAAGGCGGGAAAGATCCGCCATTTCGGGCTGTCGAACGAGAGTTCCTGGGGCGTGATGCGGTTCCTTGCCGAAGCCGACAAGGGCATCGGCCCGCGCGTCGCGTCGATCCAGAACGCTTACAATCTCGTCAACCGCACTTTCGAGGTGAACCTCGCCGAGGTCTGTGAGCGCGAGCAAGTGTCGCTACTGCCCTATTCGCCGCTGGCACAGGGCTATCTCACCGGCAAATACGACCATGGCGCGCGACCGCAGGGGTCCCGCTCGCAGCTGTTCAATCGCGGCCAGCGCTACGAGACGCCAGGTGCCGCTGAAGCACAACTTGAATACAATGAGCTGGCGCGCTCCTTTGGCCTGGAGCCGGCACTGTTTGCCAATGCCTATGTCTCGAGCCGGCCGTTCGTAACCTCCAACATCGTCGGCGCAACGACGCTTTCGCAGCTCGACATGGCGCTGTCTTCTGTCGACGTCACCTGGACCGAAGAAATGCAGAAGGCGGTGGACGCGATCCACCAGCGGGTCGGCAATCCCTGTCCTTGAACGGGATTGGCCGCAGGCCGAATATCCAATGATTACAACGGGAGCGAGCAGCAATGAATTTTCCAGTCGAGGCAGTGCGTGAAAAATTTCCGGCTCTCTTCCTGACCGACAAGGGCCGCCGCCGCATCTATCTCGACAATCCTGCCGGCACGCAGGTGCCACAGGCGGTGGCGGACGCGGTGTCGCGCTGCCTGTTGACCACCAATGCCAACCTTGGCGGCTTTTTCGAAACCACGGTCGCCGCGCAGGCCGTCGTCGACGACGCGCACCAGGCCATGGCCGATTTCCTTGGCGCCGCCAGCCCCGAGGAAATCATCATCGGCGCCAACATGACGACGCTGACCTATCACATGTCGCGCACGCTCGGCCGCACGATGCAGCCCGGCGACGAGATCATCCTCACCCGCATGGACCATGAGGGCAATGTGTCGCCCTGGCTGCAGCTGGCCGAGGATCTCGGGCTCGTCGTGCGCTGGCTGCCGTTCGATGAAAAGAGCTGGCAGGTCGAAGAGGCGACGCTGGCCGGTCTGTTTTCGGAGAAGACACGGCTGGTCGCGTTGAACTACGCCAGCAATTTGACCGGCTCGATCAATCGGGTGAAGGCGCTGACTGCGATGGCCAGGAATGCCGGCGCCCTTGTCTATGTCGATGCCGTCCAATTCGCGCCTCACGGTCTGATCGACGTGCAGGAGCTCGGCTGCGATTTCCTGATCTGCTCGGCCTACAAATTCTTCGGCCCACATATGGGCATATTGTGGGGCCGGCGCGACGTCGTCGAGACGCTGGAGCCCTACAAGTGCCGCTGCTCTTCCAACGGCCTGCCGGAGCGGTTCGAACTCGGCACGCCGCAGATCGAGCTGATGGCCGGTCTCACCGCCGCGGTCGACTACTTTGCCGACCTTGGCGCGGCGGCGGGCGAGGGCGGTTCAAGAAGGCAGAAGATCGCCAAGGCGTTTGCGGTTTCGATCGCCTATGAAAACCCGCTGGCGCAACAGCTGATCGATGGCCTGTCCGATGTCGAGGGCCTGACCATCCACGGCATCACCGATCCGAAGCGGCTCGGCGAGCGCGTGCCGACGGTTTCCTTCACCGTCGATGGCATCGTGCCCGAAACGATCGTGCGGCAGATGAACGCCGAAAACATCTTCCTGTGGTCTGGCCACAACTATGCCTGGGAGATCGTCCACCAGCTCGGCATTCCGGCCGAGCATGGCGTCGTGCGTATCGGCATCGCCCACTACAACACTGCAGCCGAAATCGACCAGACGCTGGAGAGCGTACACCGTGTGATCGCCATGCTCAGGCAGCAGCGCTCCTGACGCTGGCTTGAGCATTCACCGCGTCTTGCCGCCGAAGCCGGTGAGGAACGCGGTGAGATTGTCGCCGAGTTCGTCGCAGAGGTAGCCGCCCTCCTGGACGATGACCGTCGGCAGGCCGAGCTTTGCGATAGCCTCGCCGATGCGCAAGAAACCCGGCGTCGTC
>NZ_RZRK01000090.1:0-11837 GCF_003997835.1 Mesorhizobium sp. M7A.F.Ca.CA.004.12.1.1 | reverse complement strand
ACATTATGGGACGGAGCAACCATACTTGACTGGACGCCAGAGATGGCGGCGGAGCGGATATCTAAGTCCGGCATTCCTACCCAGAATTGGGCGAGCTGGTTTGATTCTGGCTCCGCGCAAGGGGCCGTGCGCCGCTTCTTGTTGCAATCAAATCCGATGAACGTGATAATCGGTCCCTGGAACCACGGTGGAGCGATACCTTATGATCCGCTTCGGCCCGCCGATGAGGAAATCCTACCAACGTTTGCGACCCAGCAGGCCAATGATATCCGGTTCGCTGAAGCTTGTTTCAACGGCGAAGCCGCGCGCGTGGGAGGTAAGGTAGTTCACTACTACACGGTGGGCGAGGGTGCTTGGAAATCGACCACGTCCTGGCCGCCCGAAGCCAGGCGCAGACGGTGGTACATGTCCAGTGGTTCGCGGCTGGACTCATCGCCCGACGCCGCAGGTTTTGACTTCCTGCAGGTCGACCGAGATCTTGGCGACGTTCTAACAAACCGGTGGGACACCAACGGCGGCAGTGGGGGTAAAGTAGATTATGGAGATCGGCGTCAGTTCGACGAGGCTCGGCTTACCTATACCAGCGAACCATTGGCAAATGACCTCGAAATCACCGGGCATCCATTTGTTGAGCTCAATATCAGCTCTACGCGCGAAGATGGCAATTTCTTTGTTTACCTTGAGGCCGTGCAACCAGATGGGGTATCCCGGTATCTGACGGAAGGGCAGCTGCGGGTCCTGCACCGGAAGGTGTGGACCAACTCTCCGTTCGACGTTCTTGGTCCACAGCACAGCTTTCTTGAACGCGACGCCGAGCCTCTTACGCCGGGCGAAATTGCCACCTTGACGTTCACGTTGCACCCGATTTCCGCCCGCCTTTCGGTAGGTTATCGCTTGAGGGTAGTCCTCGCCGGAAGTGACAAGACTTCGTTCGCCAATGTGCCCGCGGACGGCGAGCCGCCATTGCTGAAGTTTTATCGCGGTCCCGGGGGCTGCTTCATCGACCTTCCGATCGTCGAGAAGTAATGCCAGTTGAGGTGCCTGCGATGGCGAACGAATATATCGTTCGGTAATCGGCATTGTTGTGGCGCGCTTTGGACGCCATCGTGGGGGAACTCTGTGCGGGGCTACTGTTCTCGCAATTGCCAACCAGCACCTTGCGGGCACGTCAATGGCAGCGTCAAGGCGACTGATCCGCCTTTCAGGCATGGGCCATCTCAAAACGCGATGGGACCGTCCCCGACTTTATATTGGCGGGTCCGGCGACAAGTGGCCCATAATCGATGCAACGCATGTCAGCATACCCCTTCATTAGTGTAATTGGAACATTCGAGCGAACGAAGTGCAGATCAAAGACGTCCTACTCGCATCTGGCAACGGCGCGTTCTTTTATGACGATCAGTCTGCCATTAGGTCCGGAGCGATCCAGGACGGCTTTATTTATCTTGGCGAACCGGTGACGCCTGGATTTACGTCCATTCGCGTTCCGGCGTCGTCGCTCAGCGTCGGACTTGTACTAGCGGACGACAGCGTCGTTTGGGGTGACATGATGGGCGTGCAGTACTCTGGTGCTGGCGGGCGGGATCCTTTGTTTGATTCTGTCCAAATTTCGGAATTGACGTCGCGGGTTGTGGTGCCGCGACTGTTGGATGTCGATGCGTCTCGTTACCTTGATGCCTGTGCGACGGTTTTAGAGGACTACGACCACAAGCAGTTACCTCTTGCGATCGAGTACGGCGTCAGCCAGGCGCTCCTACGCGCTGCGGCCCACCTTCACCGCACCACCATGGCGGAAATTCTGTGCAAAGAATTTGACCTAGCGCTGCCGACGTTCAGCGTTCCGATTTATTGTCAAAGTGGAGATGCGCGCGAAATCAACGTTGATAAGATGATTCTGAGGGCGGTGGACGTGCTCCCCCACGGTCTGATCAACTCGCGACAAAAATTCGGGACTGGCGGTCAGACCTTCATGGAGTTCGTGAGGTGGGTCGCGAGGCGTACGCGCGAGATTGGCCGCCCCGGGTATCATCCCGTGCTGCATTTCGATGTTTATGGCTGGATCGGCCAAGAAATTGGCATGGAGCCACAAGAGATTGCTGACTTTATCTGCAGGGTTGCCGAGAGTGTTCCGGCTTTCATTCTCAATGTCGAGTCCCCGGCGGATTTTGGTTCGACCCAAGCTCAAATCGAGAACTACGCCAAGATCGTATCGATCTTGGACAGTCGGGGCTCCAGCGCCCGTATAGTTGTGGATGAACGATGCAATACGCTAGAGGATATTCGGCTCTTTGCCGAAGCGAAGGCCACGCACCTCGTTCAAATCAAGACGCCAGACGTGGGCTCAATTGCCGATACAGCGCGAGCAGTTCTGCTGTGTAAGGCGAACAAAGTAGGGGCGTATGTCGGGGGAAGTTGTACCGAGACGGATCTCTCGGCCCAGGCTACAGTCCACGTTTCGCTAGCGACCCAGGCCGACATGATGCTCGCAAAGCCCGGCATGGGTGTAGACGAGGCATTCTCCATTGTTGGGAACGAACAAAATCGGCTTCTGGCGACGCTGAACCGTCGTCGGACTCAAAACGAGCTCGTAAGATGAAAAAAGCGGTGTCGCATGCAGAACTCTCTTGAGAGGATCACTGTCGTAGCCGTGGAGCAGGCCGTGGCTGCGCCTTATGCGTCCTCTCGTCTTGCGGATGCCGGCGCGCGTGTCATCAAGATCGAAAGGCCCGAAGGAGACTTTGCCCGAAACTACGACAAGTTGGTGCGTGGGCAGAGCGCTTACTTTGTTTGGCTCAACCGGGGCAAGGAGTCGGTCTGTCTCGACTTGAGGTTGGAGGAGGACCGGGCCGTGCTCGACATCCTTATTGCCGGCGCCGACGTCTTTATCCAGAACCTGAAGCCGGGAAGCATCGAAAAATTGGGATTCGGGTCTGCTGATCTGCGTCGACAATATCCGCGCCTGATCACTTGCGACATCTCTGGGTTCGGGGACAGAGGGCCATATTCCCACTTGAAGGCTTATGATCTTATCGTCCAGGCTGAAACTGGTCTATGCGCAATTACCGGCAACAATCAAGGTCCCGCCCGTGTTGGAGTCTCGGTCTGTGACATCTCGGCGGGCATGACAGCGCACAGTGCCATTCTTCAGGCACTCTATCACCGCGAGGTCACCGGCGAGGGGACCAGTATTCAGGTATCGCTGTTCGATGCCGTCGCCGACTGGATGAACGTGCCGGTTCTGCAAAACGACTATAGTGGGTACCGCACCGTACGCGCAGGCGTGAAGCACCCGTCGCTGGCGCCGTATGGCGCGTATCGTTGTGCCGATGGCAAAGATGTCGTCTTTTCGGTTCAGAACGACCGCGAATGGGTAAATTTTTGCGAGAAGTTCCTGAAGCAGCCGGAGCTTACATGTGCACCTGGTTTCGCCGATAACATGGAGCGCCTCGATCACCGTGTGCAACTTGATGACATTATTGAACGCCGGTTTTCCCAACTATCCTGTAACGAAGCAATGCAGGAACTTGAGGTGGCCGGCCTAGCATATGGCCGGCTGCGCGAAGTGGCGGATGTTTCAAAACATCCCCATGTTCGCAGAGTTGAGGTTGAGACACCCGATGGAACGATCGAGACGATCGCGCCGGCGGCGATTTTCAACTTGGAGCGGCCATCACTGCGTCCAGTTCCAGCCCTTGGCGCCCATACCCATGCTGTCCGCGAGGAGGTTCTGAGGCGTTTGCGCGGGACGGCCGCCTCGGCATGAGCGGGTATGTCCGCAAGAGGGGTGCGGTTTTTGTTCTAAAGAGCCTACGTGCCTCGGATCATCTTTCACTGGCACCGCCTGGCTATAATCGACCGCGAAGCCTCTTTATGATAAAGGACACCTTTGTGGCCGTTGACGGCGCAATGTCTTTACCACGCTGGAGATCCCTGCTCTTCGTACCCGCTCACGTTCCGCGCTTTGTGGAGAGGGCGCATGAGCGGGGTGCAGATGGCGTCATTGTCGACCTGGAGGATTCTGTTCCCCAGGATAAAAAGAGAGAGGCGCGGCGGCAGCTTTGTGCGTCTGTGGCTAAGGTGGGCCGCAAGGGCGCGTCTGTTTTGGTCCGCGTGAATCGTAGTTTGCGCGCCTTGGCGGCAGATCTTGATGCAGCCGTCGTGGCAGGTGTTGATGCACTTGTTCTTTCAAAGACGGATTCGCCAGAGTGGGTGTCCGAAATTGCGGACGCGGTCTCAGAACTTGAACGAGAAAGAAATCTTCCGTTAGGACGTATCCGGTTTCTTGCCCAAATCGAGACCCCAGGTGCCTTGCAAAAGCTATCGGCCATTGCCTCGTCCCATCCCCGGATGGTCGCAATGGCCCTTGGCCCTGAAGACTTCAGTGCCGCTGTTGGCGGCGCGCCAGAACTTGATCTTCTCTTGACGCCAAACCTTTCTGTTCTTTTTGCCGCCCGTGCGGCCGGGTTGCTCCCGCTGGGCTTCATAGGAAGCATTGGCGCGTTCTCTGACACTCACAAACTTCGTGAGGCTGCGGAGCGTGCACGGCGGCTCGGCTTTGCTGGAGCTTTGGCGATCCATCCAAACCAGGTTGCCATCTTCAATGACGCTTTTTCGCCAAGCCCACAGGAACTCGAATGGGCCCGTCGTGTCCTCGCGGCGGAGAAAGATGCGACGGCGCAGGGCATAGGCGCATTTGCCCTGGACGGAAGGATGGTCGATCCACCTGTTATCCAAAGGGCCCGGGATATCATCGCCACGGATCCGGGCGCCGGGTTGGGCGTCTGAGGCCTCAGCGGTTGGTTACCAAACTGGAGCGACCCTACGCTAGGCGTTATGCAACTCGGCACAATTATTGCTGTCGCGCCATCGCATTTCGAGATAGATTACATCATTGCAGTCCGCCCTCGGAAGAGTACCCGTGGAAATCAGGCAGTTAAGATACTTCGTTGGCGTGGTCGAAGCAGGCAGTTTCACGAAGGCCGCTGGCTTTCTGAATGTCGCCCAGAGTGCGCTGAGCCTGCATGTGCGTCAACTGGAGGAAGGCTTCGGCACTCAGCTGCTGATACGCGACAGGACCGGTGTGAGCGTGACGGCGTCAGGAGCCAAACTGCTCGATCGCGCTCGGGCGATTCTTAAAGAAATTCGACTTACCGAGGTGGAATTGACCAACACAGCCGCTTCCCCTGCAGGGGAGGTGACTATTGGCATTCCGTCTGGAGCTGCTCGCGTCCTGAGCGGTCCGCTGCTTGAGACGGTAAGACACGAACTGCCCAAGGTGTCCCTCAAGATGGTCGAGGGTATGACGGGACCGCTAGAGGAATGGATGGCGGCTGGACGCTTCAATCTGGCGGTTCTGTACCGCACAGCAGACAGTGTGGGGCGAATGACTGTGCTAGCGCGCGAAGATCTTTGTCTGGTGGTTCCGTCCGGCGAGCCACCGTTTGAAGATGCGATAGCTCTGGCCGACCTGCATGCATTCCCCCTGGCGGTTCCCATGCGCAACAACAATGTCAGGCGTTCGGTGGCTGATGTCGTCGCGCAACACGGTTGCGCGCTGGACGTCAGGTTTGAAGTGGACTCCCTCTCAACGATCATCAACATGGTCGTAGAGGGAAAAGCGCATTCTATTCTCGCCCCGTCTGCGGTTCAGAAAGAAGCCTCCCAAGGGCTGGTCCGGACGGTCAAGATAGTCGATCCGGTGATTACCCGCTCCGTGGTGCTCGCTGTAAATCCCAAAGATGAGCGTTCTGCGGCCGTTTCTGCGGTCCGCAAGCTCATTCCGAAGGTCGCCAGAGAATTGATTGAGAGCCGGGGCTGGGTAGCATCGGCTCCTGACGCGACCTGAGAACCATCGATCTGTAAACAACGGCATGACTTCCTTGCTGTCGAAACAGATCGATCTGGATTCCAGATGGATTTAGGCACTAATCGATATTTGACCCGCTGCGACCATCGCGATGAAACTGGCTCAAGCGAGCTCAGCGGCTTCGAAAATTGAAACGGCGCTCGCATGGCCAGAATCACAAGTGGAGCCCGCGATGTCCCACGCCAGGAGCTACGAGCTCTTCATTAATGGCAAATGGCGAGCCGGTGGTAGCCGAGCCACTTTGCCGGTGATCAACCCGGCGACGGAGAAGGTATTTGCCTCAGTGGCCTCGGCTACGGTTTCAGACTTGGATGAAGCTCTTACTTCGGCAGAACGCAGCCGCAAGGCGTGGTCCTCACGACCCGCCAAAGAGCGTGGCGAGATCCTCGTCTCTGCCGCCAGCATTCTGGCTGAGAAAGCTGGCGCGGCAGCCAGGGACCTGTCGTCCGAACAGGGAAAGACGATTGCCGAAGCAACAGGAGAGTACGCGCGCGCAGTCGAAACGCTGGAATGGAATGGCCGGCATGCCGATGAGTTGTCGACCCCGATTCCGTTGGGTCCGAACAGGATGATCGTCCCGGAGGCCCTCGGTGTCGTCGCTGCCTTTACGCCGTGGAACTATCCAGCCGTTCTCATCGCCCGCAAGCTCGCCCCCGCGCTGGCGGCAGGCTGCCCGGTGATCCTCAAAGGGGCCGAAGAGACGCCAAGCGTGGCTGTCCATATCGTGGAATCTTTGCGTCAAGCAGGGATACCGGAAGGCGTGGTCAACCTGGTGTTCGGTGTTCCTGTGCATATATCACGGCATCTGCTCAGTTCGCCAATTGTCAAAGTCTTGACGTTCACGGGGTCGACCGCTGTTGGGAAACAGCTGGCCACACTGGCCGCGAATAATCTGCAGCGCTGCATCCTTGAGCTCGGTGGACATTCCCCGGTTATTGTGTGCGAAGATGCCGACCTGGCAACGGCGATACCGGCTATTTCGGAATACAAATTCGAGTGCGCGGGCCAGAGTTGCAATGCGCCCAGCAGGATTCTTGTCGCCCGATCCCGCTATGAGGAATTCCTGTTCCGGATGACGCAGGCGGTCCGAAAAATCAGGATCGGTCCACCGGATGACCCTGCAACGCAGATGGGTCCCATGGCAAACGCGCGGCGAATCGAGGCCATGCAACGCCTGACCAAAGATGCGGTAGAGGGCGGCGCCCAAATCGAGACCGGTGGCACCCCCCTTGACCGACCGGGGTTTTACTGGCCGCCAACCATCCTGACTGGCGTACCGAAGGAAGCGAGAGTGCTTCATGAAGAGCCGTTCGGACCAATTCTCACCGTGGCTCCTTTCGATACGATCGAAGAGGCGATCGATGAAGCCAACGCCACGGAGTACGGTCTGGCCGCCTACTTGTTTACTGGCGCGGCCGATACGCAACAGAGGCTTGTGGGCGGTCTTTCTGCGGGCGCTGTTAGTGTGAATTACCTGAAAGGGGTTTCCGCTGATGCCCCTTATGGAGGAGTCAAGCAAAGCGGCTATGGATATGAAGGCGGCGAGCAGGGGGTGCGAAGCTTCCAGATTCTGAAAATGGTCAATGGCCTCGGTTCAATTGGATAAAATCCGGTGGGAAACAGAACACGGACCATGGCCGGTAGCGACATCACAAGGAGCGTCGCCGACGCCCTTCAGTACATCTCGTACTATCATCCTCCAGATTATATCCGGTCTCTTTCTCACGCATACACGCGAGAACAGAGCCCGTCGGCGAAGAATGCCATAGGTCAGATTCTGCTGAACTCCCGCATGGCGGCCTTTGGGCGGCGCCCGATTTGTCAGGACACCGGACTTGTGGTTGTCTTCGCAAAGGTCGGCATGGATGCCCGCATTAAGTCAACGGCCAGTTTCGCTGATCTTGTGAATGAGGGCGTACGTCAAGCCTATCTCGATCCGGACAATCCCCTTCGGGCATCGATCGTTGCGGATCCCCTCGCTAGACGGGTCAACACCCGAGACAACACGCCGGCAGTTGTCCATGTCGACCTGGTGCAAGGTAACCAGATTGAGATCACCATCGCCGCGAAAGGCGGCGGGTCGGAGAACAAGGCACGTTTTACCACCCTCAATCCCACCGCCTCCGTTGCCGACTGGGTGGTCAATACCGTTTCGACCCTTGGCAGCGGGTGGTGTCCACCTGGACTGATCTCTGTCGGCATCGGTGGTAGCGCTGAAAAGGCGATGCTGCTGGCCAAGGAGGCCATGAACGAGCCCATCGATATGGCGGAACTGATCGCAAGGGGGGCGTCAAGCGCAGAGGAGGGGCTGCGGATTGAGCTTTATGAGCGGATCAACGCGCTTGGTATCGGCGCCCAAGGCCTTGGTGGTCTGACGACAGTCGTTGACGTCAAGGTTGCGACCTATCCTACTCATGCAGCGTCCAAGCCTGTGGCGCTCATCCCGCAATGCGCCGCCAACCGGCACCTGAAGTTTACTTTGGACGGCTCTGGACCCATCAGCCTCCAGCCGCCCGATTTGCGCGAATGGCCCGACATCGGAGCCGACGAATTGAACCCAGCCGGCGTCCGGCGGGTCAATTTAGATACGCTGACGAAGGAAGAGACGGCATCGTGGCGCTGCGGTGAAACGCTCCTGCTGTCTGGAAAGATGCTGACGGGCCGTGACGCTGCCCACAAACGAATGGTCGAACTGATCGATGCCGGCAAGCCGCTTCCAGTCGATCTGCGGGGACGCGTGATCTACTACGTCGGTCCCGTCCGGGCAGCGAGAAATGAGATCGTTGGACCCGCCGGTCCAACAACCTCCAGCCGCTTGGACGATTTTACGGACAAGGTGCTCGCCGAAACCGGCCTTTTCGCGATGGTGGGCAAAGCGGAGAGGGGACCGGCGGCCATCGCCTCGATTGTAAGACACAAAACGCCATACCTTGCTGCAGTGGGTGGCGCTGCGTACCTGATCTCAAAATCGATTAAGGCGGCGCGGATCGTTGCCTTTGAAGACCTGGGCATGGAAGCCATCTATGAATTCGATGTGCAGGACATGCCTGTTATCATGGCCGTCGATGTTGAGGGAAACTCCATTCACAATTCCGGGCCTCTTGAGTGGCGTAAGCGTATGGCGGCCGACAGCATCGCACGCAACATCGGCGTTTGAGTCTTTCCGTTGGGCGATTTCGGCCAGACTCCCGCGCCAAATTGTCGGGCAAGCCGTAAGACGAGCGGCATTTGCGGTGCCATGCGCCTCGGCGGGCCGGACGAGCAAGGCCTTCAATTCACTCCAATAGCTGAATGTGCCAGTGAATACTGCATTGAATATGCCGTACACGCGATCGAGGCTCGAATGACGTCGCGGCGTCTATCAAGTACGGCAGCGGAGTTCAGTAAATGGGTTATCTATTTATCAGGAGGTCTCCGCCGCGGCCGGCTATCCTCTCCAGCTGCATCATTGCCCCGTTAGGCGTCGGGGCGATAGCCAAACTACTTCTGCAGCTTTTCTCAGCTGATCGCTCTCCCTCAGCTGATTTTCGTACCCATTCTGGCACATCTCGGGCCTGGAACGGATGCCTTCCACTGCTACATTCGCTCGTTTCAATTGATGATAGAATTGATCGGCACACAACGCGATGTCGATCGCTGCTTGAGAGCATAGGTTATGAAGTCGAAACCCGATCCCGTGCAACTCGACAGTTGGGACGTCCGGATTCTCTCCGAAGTTCAGGCAGACGGTCGGATTTCAAAAAGTGAGCTTGCAAAACGAGTTCATCTTTCGGCGTCCGCCTGTTCGGAGCGGCTCCGAGCACTCAAGGCCGCAGGGATTATTGAGGGATTTTATGCGCGACTGAGTCCTGCCCTCATCGGCGGCATGATCTTTGTGATGGTGGAGGTCGTGCTGGATCGTCATCGTCTTGAGGACCAACGACTCTTCGAAACTGCAATCCAAGAGATTCCGGAAATCCTGGACTGCTGGGCAATTGGGGGGCGCGTGGATTATCTGATGCGGGTCGCATCTCGTTCTATGGCCGCCTATCAGGATTTCATGGAGGGACTGCTGCAGGCAGGCTTGGGGATTGATCAATACTATAGCCTTGTCGTCACGAAACCAGTGAAGTCCAATTCACCGATACCTTTGTCCGCCCTGAGGCAACGGTGAAACCGAAAGTTTAAGTTTCAACGGTGTTTGGCACGGATCCCGTAGATTCGTCGGCAAAAGGCGCCCATTCCGACGAAACTCAAGGGACATTTGCGGTATAGTAATTGCTGGAAAAACGTGGCCGAGCGCTATGATGGCGAGGAAGGACGATGCGCTTGAGCAATCTGGAACCGATCATTCCAGGAGACGGATCGAAGCAGCCATCGGACGCACTTGGCCAGCACGGTTACGGCGAGAAGCCAAACCGGATCGTGCCTGGTTGAGGAGGCGTCCATATCTAAGATGCGAAGTGCCGAAAAATGCCTCTACCGCTACTTCAAGGGGGGAACTTTCGCCCTGGATTGGCGATCAGTGGCGATTGAGCTTAGTCGCGGTCAGCGCATCCGTGTAGGGGGCGAATCTACAGCGAGGGTTTGGCAAGCCGACGGGTAGCGGGAGTGCAAGCTGGCCCGCTCGGCCTTGGCGACCAACCCGGCCCTCGACGCCTGCGGACATTCGGAGATCGCTCCATCGCGTTTTTACGTCCTAAGTTCGTTGCTGATCGAGATTAGGAGATCGTCTGTCCTGTTTGACATTGCTGGTCTCCGCAGCCTTCTAAGCGAAGAGCATGGCTGTGCCGGGGTCGCGTAGGTGGGTGACAAGGCCGGTCACTCCTGCCACCCGACGTGGTCTTTGAGAAGGTGGAGGTTGCGCTACCGGCTGGAGAGCATGGTGCCAGTTTTCACAAGACAAGGGTCGCTTAATCGAATGGGCGTCAAGTTCATAGATTGCGAACAGATCATGGGGGGATTTGAATAGTGCTACTGACCGAGGCAGAGCTGAAAAGAGTTGCGAATGCCAGTCGAGGGCATAGAGCCGCATCGATCGTTCTAAAGGAAGAGACGGCCGCAGCTACAGCCAGATCGTCATTCGACGTTTTTCTGTCACATTCTTTCAAGGACGCAGAGATCGTTCTCGGTGTGAAGCGAATTTTCGAGGAGCTTGGGTTCACTGCTTACGTAGATTGGGTCGAAGATTCACAACTGGACCGCACAAAAGTCTCCTCGGCCACCGCCGAGTTGCTGCGGACCCGTATGAGGCAGTCAAAGACGCTAATCTATGTGCATTCAAACAATTCTCCAGGATGCAGATGGATGCCTTGGGAGCTTGGCTTTTTCGATGGGTTTCGGACCGCGGTAGCGGTTCTGCCCGTGGCAAAAAATTCTTCGGAAACATTCTCCGGGCAAGAATTTTTGGGCCTATACCCTTACATTGATGGGACAGGACCTGCATTCCTGTTTATGAACAGAGGGACCGCGCCTCGCCCAAGAATAGGCTCTGTAAGCTCGACTGCTAACCTCACGTTCGCCAAATCCTGGCTAAAAGAATTTACCGCCACAAAATAGACTGGTGTGCTTCAAAAATGAAATATCCTGGACTCTATAATAGCGCCGACGTGGCATCCAACGAGCAGCAGGCGACGTTTCTGCGCCTGATCCGGGCAGAGTACGTTCTTCTTTTTTTAGCGTCGGTGCTCTCTTTGGACTTGTCGCCATCAAAAGCCTATTTCGGTGTCTATGCTGCGGTATTTCTTTGCTCAATGGGAGTCCTCATTTTCCGGTCGGTCACAAAGCCCGAGCAGGTCTGGTATCAGGCTCGAGCTCTGGCAGAGTCGGTGAAGACATTGACTTGGCGCTTCGCGATGCGAGCACAGCCGTTCGATGACGCGCGCGCCGCTGACGCCAGAGCTGATTTTCGAAAGCTCATAGAAGGTATCCTTGATAGCAATCGTCACCTTGGTAGCGCGTTGAGCGGCACCGATTCAGCATCCCCCCAAAC
>NZ_RZRK01000909.1:0-2335 GCF_003997835.1 Mesorhizobium sp. M7A.F.Ca.CA.004.12.1.1 | reverse complement strand
CAGCTTCATGCTGCCGCCCGGCGCGGCGAACGTCACCGTCTATCAGGGCAGCGGTTTCGACAGCGCAATGTCCGATCCGATCGTGATCTGCCGCGGCGGCAAATGAGCAAGGCCGTCAAGGAAAGCTCGCTCGTCGCCCGATTGGTGCTATAGGGCGGATCACGCTATTTTGAACGGGCGCATCGAGTTTCGGATGTGCCTGGCTGCCATTTCTCTGACGGATTTCGACATGGACGGACCCAACCCAGACATCAAGCACCCGATCCCGATGCATACCCGCGTCGGCTTCCTCAAGGGACTGGTGAATGCGCCGAACATCGAGATCGGCGACTTCACCTATTATGACGACCCCGACGGGCCGGATAAATTCGCCGAGAAATGCGTGCTGCACCACTATCCCTTCATCGGCGACAAGCTGATCATCGGTCGGTTCTGCGCCATCGCCGAGGGCGCGCGCTTCATCATGAACGGCGCCAACCATGCTATGTCCGGCTTTTCGACCTATCCGTTCAATATCTTTGGCCATGGCTGGGAAAAGGGTTTTGACCCGGCGACGTGGTCGAAGGAAGTGCGCGGCGACACCATTGTCGGCAGCGACGTCTGGATCGGCATGGAGGCGGTGATCTTGCCCGGGGTGGAAATCGGCCACGGCGCCATCATCGCCGCGAAATCGGTGGTGACGCACGACGTGCCGCCCTATGCGATCGTCGCCGGCAATGCGGCCAAGGTGGTGAAGATGCGTTTCGACGACCGGACAATCAGGCGGCTGCTGGCGGTGGCGTGGTGGGACTGGCCGGTGGACAAGGTCAGTCGCAACCTCGATGCTATCCGGGGCGCCGATATTTCTCTTCTGGAGGCAGCAGCTTGAACGCTCTGAACAGCAGCATAATCGGCACCGAACTGTTTACGCGGGGGTGGATCTTCATCCGCGGCGTGCCGGCCATGAAATTCCTGCCGCCGGAAGGGCCGCCGGAAATCGCCTTTGCCGGCCGCTCGAATGTCGGCAAGTCGTCGCTGATCAACGCGCTGGTCAACCAGAAGGGGCTGGCGCGCACCTCCAACACGCCGGGGCGCACGCAGGAGCTCAACTATTTCGTGCCGGACGGATTTTCGGGTGAGGGCGCCGACCTGCCGCCCTTGGCGCTGGTCGACATGCCCGGCTATGGCTATGCCACCGCGCCGAAGGAGAAGGTCGACGAGTGGACCAAGCTGGTCTTCGACTATCTCAAGGGCCGCGTCACGCTGAAGCGCGTCTATGTGCTGATCGACGCCCGCCACGGCATCAAGGCCAAGGACGACGAAGTGCTGTCGCTGCTCGACAAGGCGGCGGTGTCCTACCAGATCGTGCTGACCAAGACCGACAAGATCAAGACTGCCGGCGTGCCGAGGCTGATCGAGGAGACGCTGGCAAAGATCAAGAAGCGGCCGGCGGCGTTCCCGTTCGTACTGGCCACCTCTTCTGAAAAGGCCGAGGGCCTCCAGGAATTGCAGGCGGCCATCGTGCTTGCCGCCAATGGCGGCTAAGCATCCACAGCTTAGAGCATGGCCTACGGCTTGGCCTCGATAGCAATCGTCTGGTGGCCTTCTTCCGCCACAAGCCTTTCGGTGCCGTATGCCTTGAGGAACATGCTGACGCCTGACCTGACGATGCGGTCGATCTCGTCCTGGGTCGGGGCTTTGGTGCGGTAGGCGAAGATGCACTGGCGGAACAGACCGGCCAGGCACAGTTCGGTGAACTGATAGGCGGCAAGATCGACATCGTCGATGCGCAGCAGGTCGCGCTCGATGGCAGCATTGAGAAAGGCCGCGACCTTGTCGTGGCCACGCTTGGGACCGCGCTCGTAAAACCGCGCGCCCATGTCGGGTATCCGGTCGGATGCACCGATCACCGTGCGCTGCGCCTGGATCACCTTGGCCGACGTGATCTTGAGGGCCAGCACCTTGCCGAACTTCACCAGCGTCTCGCGCAGGTTGTCGGCATTGTCCAGCACGTCATACATGTTCTTGAAGATGGTGCCGCGCTCTTCCTCGATCAGCGCTTCGAACAGCTCTTCTTTGTTGGCGAAATAGACGTAGATCGTACCCTTGGAGACACCGGCCTCGCGGGTGATGTCGTTCATCGAGGCGGCTTCGAAGCCCTTGTCGATGAAGACACGACGGGCGCCGTCGATGATCTGGCTGCGCTTGACCGGATCCTGCCCCGCGGCCGGGCGGCCACGACGCAAGCTTTCCAACAGGTCGTCGCACGACTCGTTTTCGACATTGGGCGGGGTCTCGGCCATGAAAGTCACACCTCGAAAATAATTCGAACCAAGCGGTTCGATTGCCCTTGATA
>NZ_RZRK01000908.1:0-2336 GCF_003997835.1 Mesorhizobium sp. M7A.F.Ca.CA.004.12.1.1 | reverse complement strand
GGCAAACTCGACCGCATCTTGCGGCGGGCGCTCAAATCCGCCACACCAGACTAGAAACCGAGCGCCATTCAAGGTTGGAACCGACATGGCTGCCGAAACCCCGGTGAAGTCTCCCATTCAGCGCCACATGTTGTTCGCTGTGTCGGCCTGCGTTGGCGTTTTTGCGCTTCTCGTGGCGTTGCTGCTGCACGCCCCGCTTGCCTATTCGATCGGCGCCAACGCGTTCTTTGCCGCTTATGTCATTCTCGTCGTCGCCCAGATGCCGAAGTTCACCGGCAGGTATCTGAGCAGGAATGCGCGTGCCACGGACCAGCCGGTGCTGGTCATCTTCGCTGTGACGCTTGTCGTCGTCGGCGTTGCCGTTATCTCATTGTTCCTACTGATCAATCAGAAGGACAGAAGCCATCCCGTCGAGCTCACCTTCGCGCTGCTGTCGATCCCGCTCGGCTGGTTCACCATTCATGCCATGGCAGCGCTCCATTATGCTCATGTCTACTGGATGGACGGCGATGCTGTGGATGCCGAGACCAGGAAGAAAATCCCTGTCGGCGGACTGCTGTTCCCGGGCGACAAACGGCCGGAGGGCTGGGACTTCCTGTACTTCTCGACGGTGATCGGCATGACGGCACAGACCGCCGATACCAACATCTCGACCACGCATATGCGTCGTGTCGTGCTTGTCCATTCGATCCTGTCGTTTTTCTTCAACACGGTCATCGTCGCCGCCGCCGTCAATCTCGCCGTCAGCCTGGGCGGTCCGTAATAAATCCGTGATCGGATGAAACATCGGTTTGGATCGCGACGTATCAGGAGGACAATGAACGCGCAGGCCATGCCGCGAGGCCGGGAGACGAAAGACGATGGAATCCGTTGCCAGAAGCCAATCCGCCGCCGATCCAGGCGCTTCGGCGTCGAACGACAAAACGCTGATCTACCGGCAGTCGCGCTGGACACGGCTGACGCATTGGCTTTGGGCTATCTCGTTGTTCTTCATGCTGCTGTCAGGCCTGCAGATCTTCAATGCCCGTCCGCAGCTCTATATCGGCAAAGAATCGGGCTTCGAATACAACAACACCATCTTCGCCATCGGCGCCGAGAATTCCGATGCGGGTCCGCGCGGCTACACGGAAATCTTTGGGCATCGCTTCGACACCACTGGCGTGCTCGGCTGGTCGGGTCCGGCCGGCCAGGAGACGTCCCGCGCCTTTCCCTCCTGGGCGACCATCCCATCCTACTATGATCTCGGCACCGCGCGCGTCATCCATTTCTTCTTTGCCTGGATACTGGCCACGACGTTGATCGTCTGGTTTGTCGCCAGCACCGTGAACGGCCATCTGCGGCGCGATCTCGCGCCACGCCTCGACGATTTGAAACGATTGCCGCAAGACATCGTTGACCACGCCAAGCTCAAATTCCACCACACGCGCGAATACAACACGCTGCAGAAGATGGCCTATGGCGGGGTGCTGTTCGTGCTGTTGCCGCTGATGATCATCACCGGTCTGGCCATGTCGCCGAGCATGAATTCGGTGCTGCCGTTCCTCAACGATCTGCTCGGTGGCCGGCAGACGGCACGCACCATCCATTTCACCGTCATGGTGCTATTGGTCGCCTTCTTCGTCGTCCATATCCTGATGATCCTGGCCGCCGGCCCGATCAACGAACTGCGCTCGATCATCACCGGCTGGTATCGGACAGATCCTCCCGCACAGGACGATACAGCCGAGAGGAGTGCCTGACATGGCAAAATTCCAGATCAGCCGCCGCAAATTCCTGACCGGTGCCAGTCTTGGCGTCTCCGGCATCATGCTGTCGGGCTGCGACGCCTTCGACAGTCAGCTAGGTGTTGGCAGCGGCCTGCGCAGTTTCCTCGAAAACGCCAATGGCCTGACCTACCGCGCACAGCGGCTGCTTGCCGGAAGTGACGCGCTGGCCCCGGAATTCACCGAGGCCGACATCCGCCAGCCGCAGCGGCCGAATGGTGTCACCGCTCCCGATGACGATGTCTACAAGGGCTTGCTCGCCAACAACTTTGCCGACTGGCGACTGGAGGTTTCAGGCCTTGTCGAGAAGCCGCTATCGCTCAGCCGCGAGCAACTCCAGAATATGCCGAGCCGCACCCAGATCACCCGCCATGACTGCGTCGAAGGCTGGAGCTGCATCGCCAAATGGACCGGCACGCCGCTGTCGCTGGTGCTGGACCAGGCGGTGGTCAAACCGCAGGCGCGCTACGTCATGTTCCATTGCCTCGATACGATCGACCGCAGCCTCTCCGGCGACATCAAATATTACGGCAGCATCGACCTGATCGATGCCCGTCACCCGCAGACGATCCT
>NZ_RZRK01000907.1:0-2336 GCF_003997835.1 Mesorhizobium sp. M7A.F.Ca.CA.004.12.1.1 | reverse complement strand
CTCGTAGGCGATTGCCGTCACGCCGGACGCAAGCAGGCCTTTGGTCTGCTCCGGATCCGGAGCAAGGTGAAGGTAGGTGTACAGGATCTGGCCTTCGCGAAGCTGCGCCCATTCGCTGGGCTGCGGCTCCTTGACCTTGACGATCATGTCCGACCTGGCGAACACCTCGGCGGCCGTCTTGGCAATCGTGGCGCCGGCGGCGCGATAGGCGTTGTCATCGGCGCCGATGCCGGCACCGGCCCCGGTCTCAACCAGCACTTCGTGGCCATGGGCGACATATTCGCGGACCGAGCCGGGGGTGAGGCCGACGCGGTATTCGTGGTTCTTGATTTCCTTGGGGCAGCCGACGCGCATTTTCTTCTCCTGATCCGGCCCTTTGGGCTCGTTCCCTGTATGGATGGAGTGAACCACGAATCGTTGCGCAGGTGTTTGCGAATGCGCTTGCGCCAACCGGCAGGTTTCGATAATCGTTGCGCGAAATAGCTGGATATTCGCAGGATTCACGAAAAATGCGGCTCGACAGGATTGATATCGCCATTCTCGAGGCTTTGCAGAAGGATGGCAGGATACCCAATGCGGCACTGGCCGAGAAGGTCGGCCTGTCGCAGTCGGCCTGTTCGCGCCGGCTCGACAATCTGGAGAAATCCGGAACCATCCGCGGCTATCATGCCCGGCTTTCCAATGCAGCACTCGGCCACCAGATGACGGCGATCGTGCACATATCGCTGTCGGGACAGTTCGAGAAGACGCTTTCGGATTTCGAGGCGGCGATCAAACGCTGCCCGAACGTGCTGTCCTGTCACCTGATGTCGGGCGAGTACGACTACATCCTGCGGATCGCGGCGAAGGATCTCGTCGACTATGAGCGCATCCACAAGGAATGGCTGTCGGCAATGCCGCATGTGACCAAAATCAATTCGTCCTTTGCGCTACGCGAAATCGTCGACAGGACCGCCATGGGCATGAAGCCGGAAATGGCCTAGGCTGCGTTGATATTCAGGTGATGCCGGCCTGCAAATGGTAGCTCCCTGCGCTTCCGGTGCTCGCGTACGAAAAGTACGCTCCGCTCCCGTTCTCGGAAGCGACCATTTTCGACTCGGCCTGACCTGAATCTCAGCACAGCCTGGACTAGCTGGCCTCCGTTACCACCCGATCCATCGGGATATCGTGCGGCTGCGGGTAGATGGTCGCGATGCGTTGCAGCTCGTAGCCGACGCCGATGACCAGCGGCTTGAACGGCATCGCTGCCAGCGTGCGGTCGAAGAAGCCGCCGCCATAACCCAGGCGGTAGTTCTGGGGATCGATGCCGACGATCGGCGAGATGACGATGTCCGGCAGCACCGGATCGCCCTCGGCCGGGATCGGGATGTTCCAGACACCTTTCTCCAGCCGGTCGCCCGCTTTGTAGGCGCGGAAGATCAGCGGGTGCCCCTTGTCGATGACGATGGGCAGGGCGGTGCGGCCGCCGCGTTCGTTTATGGACGCCATCCAAGGCCGCAAATCCGGCTCGCCGCGAAACGGCCAGTAGAGACTGACCATGCGCCCGGCGATCTCGCCGATGATCGCGTCGAGGCCATCGGCGATGCGTTGCGACATTACCGCTCGCGCGTCGGCCGAAACGGCGAGACGCGCAGCGATCAGCCGTTCGCGTTCGGCCTTGCGCCAGCGTCTCACATCGATCCAGTCGCTCGAAGGCGCACGGAATTCCGGATCGAGCTCGTGCATGAAACAGGGCGGCGAAGAATACTGCGCCGGAGCATCGTCGTCACGATCGTTGGCCATGCCTCACCTCATCGCGTGTTCGATGACGCTATACCTCGCGATACGATACAACATGTGCATTCACGACATGGAACGACGAGTCTCGGGCACCGTCCATCTGTTGTTGCATTGCACAAAAATACCTACATCCAGGACAGCCAATCTTGCCATCGGGGTGAACGAAATGAATGAAGCCAGGCATCATGTCGTCGTTGTCGGCGCGGGTTTCGGCGGTCTCGAGTTCACCCGTGCACTTGCTGGCGCTCCGGTGCGTATCACCATGATCGACAAGCGCAACCATCACCTCTTCCAGCCGCTGCTCTATCAGGTGGCGACGACGGCGCTGGCCACCTCCGAGGTTGCCTGGCCGATCCGCCACCTCCTGCGCAAGCGCAAGGATGTGACGACCCTGCTCGCCAATGTCGCCGGTGTCGACCGCGCCGGCAAGCGCGTGCTGCTCGATGACGGCAGCGCGGTCGCCTACGACACGCTGGTGCTCGCCACCGGTGCCCGCCACGCCTATTTCGGCCACGACGAATGGGAGCCTTTCGCCCCGGGCCTGAAGACGCTGGAGG
>NZ_RZRK01000906.1:0-2354 GCF_003997835.1 Mesorhizobium sp. M7A.F.Ca.CA.004.12.1.1 | reverse complement strand
CCGATGACCAGAAGCCGCTTCGGGCACTCCGTGAGATCGAACATGGTCTCGTTGCTGAGATAGCCGGCCTCGACCAGCCCCGGGATGGTCGGCAGCCTCGGGCGCGCGCCTGTCGCGATCAGCGCCTTCCTGAAACGCAAGGTTTGTCCGGCGACCGTGACAGCGTCCCTTCCGGAAAACCGCGCTTCGCCGAAATAAAGGTCGATGCCTTCGGAAATCAGGCTATCGGCGGCATCGGCGCGGCTGATCCGCTGCCGGATCTGCCGCATCCGCGTCATGGCGCGCTGAAAGTTGACGTGAAGACGGTCCGGCATGTCGCCGCCAAAATTCTCGGCATCGCGCATGTCGGCATAAAGCCTTGCGGTGCGGATGATCGACTTCGACGGGATGCAACCGACATTGACGCAAGTTCCGCCGATCAGGTTGCGCTCGATGAGCGCGACCTTTGCGCCGAGGCCGGCCGCTTCGTAGGCGGCGGTCAGCCCAGCCGGCCCGGCACCGATGACCACGATATTGTAGGGATCGTCCGGCTGCGGGTTCTTCCAGTGCGGCGGATGGGCGCCCTTGATCAGCTCAATGTCGTTGTGATCGACAGGAAAGGCGGTAGCCCTGGTCCGGTCACGCGACATCGCCGCCACCCGACGCCGGGCTTGCTGGCTGAGACAGCCAGCCGCCATTGAACCCGGCCTTGCGCAGGCCGTTGCGGATGTGTTGATTTGACCGCATCAGTCTCCAGATCAACCCTGACCGATGGTTCTCGATCATCATCACCACGATGCCTTGATCCAGCCCATAGTGGCCTTCCGACACCCAGCCGTGCCTCCCGAACTTACGCCGGTTCGCCAATGTCGGGTTGAAACCGCTCGGCAGTCGGAAATTACCGATCACCTCGGGGTAGCGATCACCGAGATGGCGCAACGCCGCCAAGCAGATCTCCGGGGCGAAAGGCAGTGATGCCGGATAGGACCAAGGCGCGATCGTCCCGTCATCGGGCCCGAACGGCGCGCCGCGCGCGGCATAGCCGGAAAACCGCCGGCGCTGTCGCTCCACGCTGGTGCGAAAACCGCCTGGCCCGTCGCCCGCCGAAAGACCCCAAAGGTTCTCGTCGTAGCCGCCATAGCCGTAAGGGTTGTGGCGTGCATAGTCGCGGTGCAGATAGGTCGAGCGGCGGCTGTTTTCGAAATAGTCCGAGTTCTTCTCGCGCATGAAGGCGTCGCGGATGCCGGCGAAATCGATCCAGGCATGCGAGAACTGGTGCATGAACAGCGGACCGCCATACAGCACGTCGTAGCCGTAGATGTTTTCCCACTGATAGGTCGCCGTCCAGCCCTCGTAGCTGTTGTCCGAGGTCGGGCTGTCGGGCGAAGCCATCGACAGGATGTAGAGGATCGTGGCTTCGTTGTAGCCCTCCCAGCCATAGTGGAGAAAGCCGCTCTTCGGCTTCCAGCCTTGTCGCAAGGTCGGGCTTGAGCCTTGTGCCCACCGCCAGTCGACGCGCCGGTAGAGCGCCTCGGCCAGTTGGCGGATTTCGGCTTCCTCGTCATCGTCACCGGAGAAATAGGCGCCCGCCACCAGCATGCCCGATATCAGCAATGCCGTATCCACCATCGACAGTTCGCAGCGCCAGACGCGCAGGCCGGTCCGCATATCGAGGAAATGGTAGTAGAAACCCTTGTGGCCGGTGACGTCGTCGCTATGGCCTTGCGGGCTGGCCGAGAAGAAGCGCAGCGCGGCCAGCGTCAGCTTCGCGGCGGCATCGCGCGCCATCCAGCCGCGCTCGACGCCGATCGGATAACTGGACAGCGCGAAGCCGACGACAGCGATGCTGGCCGGCGAATTCGGCCGCGACGTGTCGGCGACCAATCCGTTTTCGGGGTTCACGTTCTCGAGGAAATAGTCGAAGGCGGCGCGCTGATAGCGGTCCAGAAGCTCGTCGTCGGACAGCGCGGCAGGCTCGGCTCTAAGCAAAGGAAACAAGCTCCCGCCGGATGGTTGCAGCGTCCGTCAACCGCCAACCAGTTGCCCCGCATCGGCAGATCATCACGCATGCTGAACTGTCATGCCGCGTCATAGCTTTCCCGTATAGCTTTGTTGCGTCAACGTCGATTCGACGCCTGGGACTATACGCCCCTACGCTCCCGTTCGTTGCGTCGTCACGCGGAATTGAAACGCGTCCTGCCTCAGTAGGTGGCGCGGCCGCCGGAAACGTCGAACACGGCGGCGGTCGTGAACGAACACTCTTCCGAGGCAATCCAGCAGATCAGCGCCGCCACCTCTTCGACCTCGCCGAAGCGCGCCATCGGTATCTTGGACAGCATGAAGTCGATGTGCTCCTGGCTCATCTGCTTGAAGAT
>NZ_RZRK01000905.1:0-2362 GCF_003997835.1 Mesorhizobium sp. M7A.F.Ca.CA.004.12.1.1 | reverse complement strand
GTCGTAAGCTCGCGTTGACACCGCCGCTCGCAAAAGCCTAAATCCGGTTCAGATGGTCTCTTGCCCGCAACGGCAAGAGCTAAGAGGGAATGCGGTGCGGGGCAAAATCCCAAATCCGCGGCTGTCCCCGCAACTGTAAGCGAAGAGCCAAGGCCGAAAGCCACTGGGAGTTCCCGGGAAGGCGGCTACCCAAGGCGATGACCCGCGAGCCAGGAGACCTGCCGTCTGCGACTTTAGAATCCGATCGCCCGGCGGGTTTCCGGGCAAGGAGCCCGATCTTTGGACCACGACAGCAGTTTTTCGGCTGGCACAGCGGATATTTCGTCCGGCCATGATGATGCCTTGGCCGGCGTCACCATCATTGTCTGCGCCTCCTGCCGCAATGAGACCGGCTCCGACGCCCATCCCCGCGCCGGCGAATTGCTGGCGGAGGATACGCGCCGCGCCGCATCTGGCGACGACATCCGCATCCGCAGCGTCGAATGCCTTGGCAATTGCAAGCGGCGCCTCAGCGCCGCCATCCTGCGCGACGGCTGCTGGAGCTATGTCTTTGGCGACCTGACCGAGACCAGCGGCGCCGACCTCGTCACCGGAGCCAAGCTTTTCGCCACCTCGACCGACGGTCTCATTCCCTGGCGTGGCCGTCCCGATAGCCTGAAGCGCGGCCTCGTTGCCCGCATCCCTCCCCTCGACATGCTGAAGGACTGACCATGACTGCCCCAGATTCGCCTGCGAACCTCTCCCGCGTTCCCTGCACCGTCGTCACCGGCTTCCTCGGCGCCGGCAAGACGACGCTGGTCCGCCATCTCCTGGAAAACGCCGGCGGCAAGCGCATTGCCATCATCGTCAACGAATTCGGCGACATCGGCATTGACGGCGAGATCCTGAAGGGCTGCGGCATCGACACCTGTCCGGAGGAAAATATCGTCGAACTGGCCAATGGCTGCATCTGCTGCACCGTCGCCGACGATTTCGTCCCGGCGCTCGACCGTATTCTCGCGCTGACGCCGAGGGTCGACCACATCCTGATCGAGACATCGGGCCTGGCGCTGCCCAAGCCGCTGGTCCAGGCCTTTCAATGGCCGAGCGTGAAGAGCCGCGTCACAGTCGACGGCGTCATCGCCGTGGTCGACGGGCCGGCATTGGCCGAGGGCCGCGTCGCCAACGACATGGACGCCCTGCAGGCGCAGCGCGCCGGGGACGAGACGCTCGACCATGACGATCCGGTGGAAGAAGTGTTCGAGGACCAGATCGCCTGTGCCGACCTGATCATCCTGTCGAAAAGCGACCTGATGGACGCCGCCGGTACCGCCCGCGCCAACGCCATCATTGGCGAACACTCCGCCCGCGCGGTGAAGATCGTGCCGACGTCGCATGGCAAGGTCGATCCCTCGGTGCTGCTCGGGCTCGGTCTGGCCGTCGAGGACGACATCGAAAACCGCAAGTCCCACCATGACGGCGCGTTCGACCATGAGCATGACGACTTCGACACCTTCATTGTCGACATTGCCTCGATCGCCAATCCCGATGAACTGGCGAAGCGCGTCGCCACCGTCGCCGAAGAAGAGAACGTGCTGCGCGTAAAAGGCTTCGTCGAGGTCGGCGGCAAGCCGATGCGGCTCTTGCTGCAGGCCGTCGGGCCGCGCGTCAATCATTACTATGACCGCGCCTGGACCGCGCAGGACGACCGCCGTTCGCGCCTCGTCGTCATCGGCCTGAAGGGGCTGAACCGCCCGGCGATCGAGCGTATACTCGCCGGCTGATTTCGGACACGGGTCGCGATGCACATCCTCACCACGACATCCGCCTCGCTCGACGACCTCGCCGAGCCGGTCGATCTGCGGCAGACGCCGGCGGATATCGTGGCCCTGTCCTTCACCGACAGCGACCTCGCCGGACTGGCGGCAGCCTGGAAGGCCGATGCCGGCCGCCTGCCCTCGATGCGGCTGGCCGCACTGCGTGACCTGCGCCATCCGATGTCCGTCGACCTCTGGGTCGACAGCGTCGCCCGCCACGCCAAGATCATCCTGGTGCGCATCCTCGGCGGCTACGACTGGTGGCGCTACGGCTGCGACCAGCTCGCCTCGACTGCCCGCGAACGCGGCATAAAACTGGCGCTGCTGCCCGGCGAATGCCGCGACGAGGACCTGCGCCTGATCGAAGCCTCGACGCTGCCGCGCGAGCAGTTGGACGGCCTGCTCGACTATTTCCGCGAGGGCGGCCCGGCGAATATGAGCGCGCTGGTGCGGAGGCTGGCACGGCTGGCGGGACAGGATGCGCCTTTCATCGAACCGGTCGCCGTGCCCAAAGCTGGCTACTACGAACCCGGCCGCGGCGTCGTCCCCCTCCCCCTCGAGGGGAG
>NZ_RZRK01000904.1:0-2378 GCF_003997835.1 Mesorhizobium sp. M7A.F.Ca.CA.004.12.1.1 | reverse complement strand
GCGCAACGAGGCTCCAAGCGAGGCCGAAGCCGCCGCGCCGACCGAATCCGTTGCTGCGGCCGAACCGGCTCCGTCGTTCGAGAATCTTTCGCCGGCAGGCCTTGCGGCCCAGGCCGAACTCAACGAGGCGGCCGCCGAAAGCGGTGCTGCCCGTCGTCCGAGGCGGCCGCGCCGCCCGCGCGTCAACGCCGATCAGGTTGATGGCGGTAGTGACAATGCCAATTCCGTGGCCAACGCCGGCGAGGCGGCTGCGGCCCCGGTCGACAGCGGCAACGCCCAACCGATCAATGTCGATATCGACAACTGATCGAACGGCATTTCAAGGCATTGAACGGCGGAGAGAAATCTCCGCCGTTTTCGTTTGGGCGGCCGTGCAATATTATGAAGTTGCCGATATCGAGACGTCTTGAGGGTTCGGAGCTTGTGCACCATATCAGCCTCAACTGGACCCGGCTCGAATGGGAGGGTCCGTCACCGCAATCGGATCCGGTGCCGCAAAGCGGGCCGGTGATGGAAGGAGACAGATATGAACCTTGAGAAATACTCAGAGCGCGTGCGCGGTTTTATCCAGTCCGCGCAGACTATGGCGCTTTCCCGCAACCATCAGCAATTCACCCCTGAGCATATCCTGAAAGTGCTCGTCGACGACGATGAGGGCCTGGCCGCGTCGCTGATCGAACGCGCCGGCGGCAACGTCCGCGACGTCAAGCTTGGCGTCGAGACGGCACTCGAAGCGATGCCCAAGGTCGAGGGCGGCAATGGCCAGCTCTATCTGGCCCAGCCGCTGGCAAAAGTGTTTTCGACCGCCGAGGAACTGGCCAAGAAAGCCGGCGACAGCTTTGTCACGGTGGAGCGGCTCTTGCAGGCGCTGGCCATGGAGAAGTCGGCCAAGACCGCCGACATACTGGCCAAGGCCGGCGTCACCCCGCAGGCGCTCAACCAGGTCATCAATGACGTCCGCAAGGGCCGCACCGCCGATTCGGCGAGTGCCGAACAGGGCTACGACGCGCTGAAGAAATACGCGCGCGACCTGACCGCGGATGCCCGTGCCGGCAAGCTGGACCCCGTGATCGGCCGTGACGACGAGATCCGCCGCACCATTCAGGTGCTGTCGCGCCGCACCAAGAACAATCCGGTGCTGATCGGCGAACCGGGCGTCGGCAAGACGGCGATCGCCGAAGGCCTGGCGCTGCGCATCGTCAATGGCGACGTGCCGGAATCGCTGAAGGATAAGCAATTGATGGCGCTCGACATGGGCGCGCTGATTGCCGGCGCCAAATATCGCGGCGAGTTCGAGGAGCGGCTGAAGGCCGTGCTCTCCGAAGTCACCTCGGCCAGCGGCAACATCATCCTGTTCATCGATGAGATGCACACCCTGGTCGGTGCCGGCAAGGCGGATGGCGCCATGGATGCGTCGAACCTTCTGAAGCCGGCGCTGGCGCGCGGCGAGCTGCACTGCGTCGGCGCCACCACGCTCGATGAGTATCGCAAGCATGTCGAGAAGGATGCAGCGCTTGCCCGCCGCTTCCAGCCGGTGTTCGTCGACGAGCCGACGGTGGAAGACACCGTCTCGATCCTGCGCGGCCTGAAGGAGAAGTACGAGCAGCACCACAAGGTGCGCATTTCGGATTCGGCGCTGGTGGCGGCGGCGACGCTGTCCAACCGCTACATCGCCGATCGCTTCCTGCCGGACAAGGCGATCGATCTGGTCGACGAAGCCGCATCGCGGCTGCGCATGCAGGTCGATTCCAAGCCCGAGGCGCTGGACGAGATCGATCGCCGCATCATGCAGCTCAAGATCGAACGCGAGGCGCTCAAGGTCGAGACAGACGACGCCTCGAAGGATCGACTTGCCCGCCTGGAAAAGGAACTCGTCGGCCTCGAGGAGGAATCGACCGAGATCACCGCCAAATGGCAGGCCGAGAAGCAGAAGCTCGGGCTGGCCGCCGATCTGAAGAAGCAGCTTGACGAGGCGCGCAACGAGCTCGCCATTGCGCAGCGCAAGGGTGAATTCCAGCGCGCTGGCGAGCTTGCCTATGGCAAGATCCCGGAACTGGAAAAGAAGCTGAAGGAGGCCGAAACCCAGGACGGCAAGGCTGGCATGGTCGAAGAGGTGGTCACGCCGGATCACGTCGCGCATATCGTCTCGCGCTGGACCGGCATTCCGGTCGACAAGATGCTGCAGGGGGAGCGCGACAAGCTGCTGCGCATGGAAGACGAGATCGGCAAGCGTGTCGTCGGCCAGGGCGAGGCGGTGCAGGCTGTTTCCAAAGCGGTGCGGCGCGCTCGCGCGGGCCTGCAGGACCCGAACCGGCCGATCGGCTCGTTCATGTTCCTCGGGCCGACGGGCGTCGGCAAGACCGAACTGACCAAGGCGC
>NZ_RZRK01000903.1:0-2381 GCF_003997835.1 Mesorhizobium sp. M7A.F.Ca.CA.004.12.1.1 | reverse complement strand
GCGTTACATGCTTGGAGCCCTCTGCCCAGAAACTGTCGGCGCGGTTGAAATATTCCTTCAGGATCGACAGATTGTCCCAGCTTCCCGAAATCAACAGCAGCCCGATCGCCAAAGCCGCGACCACAAGCACGCCAACCCGCGCCAATGGCGACAGGTTCAGCCTTGTCAGCACGTCGGCGAGCAAAAGCGTGAAGGCAAAGATCAGAATCCAGAAACCGGAGGCTGGCGAAACTCTGGCGAAGGTGTTGCCCGCCGGCGTGAGAAATGTTCCGGCGACACCGATCAGCAGCGCGAGCGCGGCAAGCGCCATCACGCTGGCGGCAAGGCGCAGCACAAGTGGTGTCTTGAACAGCGCAATGAGTGCTGCGGCGACAATGATGGCGAGCAGCAGCGTCCCGGTCGTTGCCGGCAGCGCATCGAGAATCGAGCGCGCCTGGCCGGGGACGATGCGGTTGGCACGGAACGTGGCAAAGGGGGCGGCGAAGGCCGCATAGGCTGATATCGCGGCGATGACCACGCCGAGCTTGTCGAAGCGGATGTTCACGCCCTGCCCCTTCAGTCGATCCGGCGCGCCACGAAAGCGGCGCGCCGGAATCGTCCTACTTCAGGAAGCCGTTCTTCTTCAGGAAGTCCTCGGCGACGCCCTTGACCGGCTCGCCGCCGACCTGAACGCGACCGTTCAGTTCCTGCAGGGTGACGAGGTCGAGCTTGGCGAAAACCGGCTTCAGCAGCGTCTCGATCTCGGGATGCTCCTTCAGCACCGCTTCGCGGATGATCGGCGCCGGCTGGTAGACCGGCTGCACGCCCTTGTCGTCGTCGAGCACGACGAGCCCGGACGGTGCGATGCCGCCATCGGTGCCGTAGACCATGGCCGCAGTGGCGCCATTGGTCTGGTTGGCGGCCGCTGCGATGGTTGCCGCCGTGTCGCCGCCCGAGAGGGTGATCAATTGCTCAGGCTTCAGCGTGAAGCCATAGGTGGTCTGGAAAGCCGGAAGTGCGGCCGCCGAATTGACGAACTCGGCGGAAGCCGCCAGCACCACCTGACCGCCGCCCGCGACATATTTGCCGAAGTCGGTAAGCGTGGCGAGCTTGTTGGTCTCGGCGACTTCCTTGCGAAGCGCGATCGCCCAGGTGTTGTTTGCGGGCGACGGCGACAGCCAGACGATCTTGTTGGCGTCGTAGTCGAGCTTCTTGGCCGTTTCATAGGCCTTGGCGGCGTCTTTCCAGACCGGGTCGTCGGCCTTTTCGAAGAAGAAAGCGGCGTTGCCGGTGTATTCGGGATAGATGTCGATCTCGCCGGCGGTGATCGCCTTGCGCACCACCGGCGTGCCACCGAGCTGGATACGGTCCGATGTCTTGATGTTGTTGGCGTTGAGCACGAGCTGGATGATGTTACCCAGCACGCCGCCCTCTGTGTCGATCTTCGAAGAGACAACCACCTGGGCATTGGCGGAAGCCACCGTGATGCCGAGCGCCAATGCCGCGCCGGCCAGAAACTTGACTGAAAACATTGTGAAACCCCTTGCTATGAACCGAAACGCGGTGACCGCATATGAGCATGGCTTCAACGGCCAGTCGGGGTACACGGTTTCATAACAATAGGTACAGACGCAATATTTTTGTTCCGAAGCGGTAAATTCGGCCGACATCGTGCTGACAGCGCCGTGTCAGGTGAAACGGCGGATGGATCAGGCTTCGGCTTTGCGCAAGCTCGTCAGCTTGAGCGCGCCGAGCGCCACGAAGCACAGGACGGTAACCGGAAAGACTATCCAGTTCAGCATCTCCCAGCCCCAGGCGTTGTAGACCATGCCCGACATCAGCGAGGCGCAGGCGACGGAGCCGAACAGGACGAAGTCGTGGAAGCCTTGCACCTTGCCCTTTTCCGACGGCCTGTAGGTGGCGGCCACCATCGCGGTCGCGCCGATGAAGCCGAAGTTCCAGCCAAGGCCTAGCAGGATCAGCGACGTCCAGAACTGCCACAGCGCCAGGCCCGACAGAGCGACAATGGCGCAGCCGATGAGCAGGATCAGGCCGGTGGCCACAATGCGTTCGGCGCCGAAGCGATGGATCAGCGAGCCGGTGAAGAAGCTTGGCGCGAACATCGCCATGACGTGCCAGGAGATGCCGAGCGTCGCGTCGTTCTCCGACAGGCCGCAACCGACCATGGCCAGCGGTGCGCCCGTCATGACGAAGCTCATCAGCGCATAGCTGCCGACCGCGCAGAAAAGCGCGGCGACGAAACGCGGCTGCGTGACGATTTCAGCCAGTGGCCTGGCGTCGCTGTCGGCGATCTCCACCTTGCCGGATGCTTTCGCCGGCAGCCGCAGGAACGACAGGATGATAGCGCCGACGGCGGCCAGCGGCAGGATGGAGATGAAGGA
>NZ_RZRK01000902.1:0-2383 GCF_003997835.1 Mesorhizobium sp. M7A.F.Ca.CA.004.12.1.1 | reverse complement strand
AAGTTCGGCGCCATCGAACAAGGAACCCATCGCCCATGATCACCAACGCCGAGATCCAGACCGCCCTGCCCGCGCTTGCCCCAGGCAATGCCGCCGTTATCACCGGCGCCGCCAGCGGCATCGGTCTGGCGGCCGCCAAGCGGCTTGCACTGATGGGCATGAAGATCGTGCTGGCCGATATTGGCGGCGCGCGGCTGGACGACGCCTCGCGCGCCGTTTCCGCGATTGCCGGCGACGATGCCGTGCTTGCCGTCGCCGCCGACGTTTCGAAGGCGGATGAGGTACACCGCCTCGCCGAAAGGGCGTTCGGCGCCTTCGGCGGCGTGTCGCTGCTGATGAACAATGCCGGTATCGGCGACAATCCCGGAAAGCCATGGGAAAACGGCGATGCCTGGAAGCGGCTGCTGGACATCAATTTCTGGGGCGTCGTGCATGGCGTCGAGGCCTTCGCGCCGCGCATGCTGGCCTCGGCCAGCCCGGGTTTGATCGTCAACACCGGCTCCAAGCAAGGCATCACCACGCCGCCCGGCAATCTTGCCTACAATGTCTCCAAGGCTGGGGTGAAAACCTTCACCGAGGGCCTGTCGCATGCGTTGCGCAACGAACCCGGCGCCCATGTCGCTGCCCATCTTCTGATCCCCGGCTTCACCTTTACCGGCCTGACCGAGGGCGCGACGGAAAAACCGGCCGCCGCCTGGACCGGCGAACAGGTTGTGGATTTCATGCTGGAATCCCTGACCAGAGGCGATTTCTACATCCTGTGCCCGGACAATGAGGCGGCCCGCCCGCTGGATGAAAAGCGCATGGCCTGGGCGATCGGCGATATCATCGAGAACCGCCCAGCCCTGTCGCGCTGGCACCCGGACCACAAGGACAGTTTCGCGGCGTTCATGAAAGGCTGATTTTCAGGCCGCCTGCTTTTTCGACCCGCGCTTCCTCGCCACAGCCTTCTTCGCCGCCGTGTCGGCGATCTGTTCGTCATGCCGCTTTGCCGCACGCTCGCATTTGGCGCGGATTTCCTCGACTTCGGATTCGGTCAGATGTTCGATGCCGATGAAGTGGTTGTGGCCCTTGCCGACCCGGATCAGTTCGTCGAGCTTGGCCTGGATTGCCGCGCCATCGCGGTTCTGAGTGTTCTGGATCAGGAAGACCATCAGGAAAGTGATGATGGTCGTGCCCGTGTTGATGACGAGCTGCCAGGTGTCCGAAAAGCCGAAGAACGGGCCGCTCACCCCCCATACGATGACGATCAGGCAACAGACGGCGAATGTCGGCGGCAGGCCGGCTATGCGGGCGACCCAGTTGGCGACCTTTGTGAAATGTTTTTCCATCTATCGAAATCCTCGACGCTGCGGCGCGATGAGAAACAACCAGCGACCGTTTCAGGTTCCCGAGGCAGACAAATACCCAGCTGCAATTGAATACACGCGTAGGGAGAATAGTCAGGAAAACACACCTTATGGGTTCAATGCCACAGTGATCCTGCAGGCAAGAGTGCCTGTTCCTTCCGCTTCACAGCGGTTTACCTCCAGCCCCTTCCGCTGCGCCACCCCCGCATGGCGGAAGGGGGTTCAGTCCGGCGGGCCTTGAAGCGCGTCGCCCGACTCCGTCTCAACGCTACGCACTTGAACTGGTCAGACGGCGTCGTTTTCCCAGCGATCGAGGAACGTTTCGATCGGCATGGCCTGCATGTCGGGAACCGCTCTGGCCAGCTTTTCGACCGGCCAGTCCCACCAGGCGAGAGCTTCGATCCGCGCCGCGATATCCGGAGTGAAGCGTGGCCGGAGAGCCTTCGCCGGCACGCCGGCGACGATCGCATAGGACGGCACGTCACGCGTCACCACGGCGTTGGCGCCGATGACGGCACCGTTGCCGATGGCGATCCCAGGCATGATCACCGCGCCGTGGCCGATCCAGACATCATGGCCGATGGTCACGGCTTTCGCCTGCCGCCGCTCGCGGAAGGCGGCATCGACGCCCAGCCAGCGAAAATACTCGTTCGGCCGGTAGCTGAGCTTATGCTGGGTCAGCCGCTCTATGGGATGCTCCAGCGCATTGATACGGCTGTTGGCGGCGATCGAGCAGAATTTCCCGATCGTCGTGTAGATCGCTTCACAGTGGCGTTCAAAATAAGAGAAGTCGCCGACATTCACCTCGCGCAGCACCACCCGCTCGCCGATCGAGGCATAGCGGCCGAGCTTGCACGTCTTCAGCTCCGCGGTCGGATGGATACGCGGCTCGGGGTCTTTCGGGACGAGGTTTTCGGAACGCTCCATGCCGGCGGCTTTACGCCTAGGCGATTGGTCCCGCAAGCGGAACCAATCGTCCCTCAGATCGTCTCCCAGCAAGGATTCGCCGAGCGAATGGTCCCGCAAGCGGGACC
>NZ_RZRK01000901.1:0-2385 GCF_003997835.1 Mesorhizobium sp. M7A.F.Ca.CA.004.12.1.1 | reverse complement strand
CCATTGCCGCGCACGCTGACGGTGTTGTTGGTCTTCAGCTTCTGGAAGAAATCCCAGCCATAATTGGTATCGCCGACGAAGCCCGAAAGCAGGTAGGCGGCCGCACCCGAATAGAGCGGGCTCGGCATGACCAGGCCATCTGCATAGGCCGGCTTGGCGAGATCTGCCCAATGCTGCGGCTTCTCGGTCGCCGCGGTGTTGTAGACGATGCCGGTGGTGATCAGCTTGCTGCCGAAATAGGTCTTGCCGGCATCATAGGCATCCGCTTCGATGCCTTCGAGCTTTGCCTCGGGATAGGGCAGCAGCCGGTCGTCCTTCTTCAACAGCTCCATCGAGACCGCATCGGCGATCAGAAGCACGTCGGGCTGCGGGCTGCCGGCGGCAAACTCGGCCGCCATCTTAGTCAGGATATCGCTCGTTCCCGAGCGATAGATATTCACATCGATACCCGGCTGTGCCTTCTTGAAGGCATCCACGGTCTTGGCCGCGTCGGCTTCCGGCTGGGACGTGTAGAGCGTCAGTGTTTCGGCGTTTGCCACGCCGGCAAACAAAGTTGCCGCGAGTGCCAGCTGGCTGGCCAGCAGCTTGATGAAGTGCGTCTTCAATGAGACCTCCTGTCTTGTCTGTGCATGACCGGTCCGGCTCTGGCCGGCTCCCCGTCTCTTCCTCCCTGCACGGCGCATATGACTGGTGGATGACACAGCGCGTGAAACCCACAAAATATGTTCATATGTACGATGTCAATTACAAATGAACAGAAATGTGCGACAATCGACACGCCGAAGATCCGGCATCAGTTGACATCCGGCCGGTGTTTCCTTGATGAGCACCGGGCAGGCCACGGCTCATGAGGGACAGGAACCGATGACCACAGAAAAACCCAGACAGGCTCGCCTGCCGATGGTCTCGTCGGACCTTAACGTCAAGACGGCATGGCTCTACTATGTCGAAGGTTTCACCCAGGAACAGATCGCCGAAAAGCTCGATGTCTCCAGGGTGAAGGTCATGCGTACGCTGGCCTCCTGCACCGCCGAGGGCATTGTCGTCACCATGATCAACGCGCCGACCGCCGGACAGGTGGCGCTCGAGCGGGAACTGGAAAAGCGCTGGGGTCTGAACGCCGCCGTCGTCATCCCGACGCCGTCGGGGCATGACCATCTGGAGAAGGCCATCGGCCATGCCGTCGCGGCCTACCTCGGCGAGCAGATGCAGGACGGCATGACGCTGGCGATCGGTGGCGGCCCGACCCTGCATGCCAGCCTCGGCTTCCTTGCCCGCCGGCAGCTGAAGCGTGCCTGCGTGGTGGCGCTCGTCGGCAGCCTGCCGCACTCGCAATGGATCAATCCATCGATTGTCGCAGCCAAGGTCGCAGACGTCTTCGAGGTCGACAGCTACCAGATCACCGCGCCGGTGACGGTCGACAATTCCTCGCTGCGCGATCTCCTCTGGGCGCAGCCGACCCTGCAGGATGTGCGCCAACGCGCGGCCGCCGCCGACATCGCGCTGCTCACCGTCGGCGACATGTCGCCGGACGCCACCATCTTCCGGCATGGCATCGTGCCGTCATCGCTGATCGCTCCGCTGAAAGCGAAGGGCGCGGTCGCCAACATGCTGTGCTATTTCGTCGATGCCGCCGGCGGGCTGGTCGACCACGAGGTCAACAGCCGCGTCATGGCCATCGATCTCGATGTGGTCAGCAACGTGCCTAATGTCGTTCTTGCCGCGGGCGGCAAGCGCAAGGTCGCGGCGATCCTCGCCGCGCTGAAAGCCGTCGACACCAACGTGCTGATCACCGACAGCGATACCGCCACGGCGCTGCTTGCCAAGGGCGGCTGAGCCGGTTCGACTGGCTCCGGTGTTTCCCGCTAAATGAGCCCGCGCTCGCGCAAAAAATCCTCGACACCGACATGGGTCATGGATTCGAATTCGGCGACCGCCTCGGCCACCCGCTTGCGCTGCGCCGCCAACAGTGTGAACACCTGCTTCATCTCGCCGGAAACACCGAAACGGCTCCACCGCTCGGCGATGTGGGTGGGCAAGCCGATGTCGGCGCAGAACGCGTCCAGGCTGTCATAGCCGAGGCTGGCGACGAGCTGCCTGGTCTCGTCCGCCGACATGCGCGGCTCGAAGGCGTGGTCGTGCAGGCGCTGCGCCACCAGCTTGATGTCGGATGGCGACGCGCCCATGACCTTGCCGAACAGGGTTTTCACGTCAGACGGGTCGAATGCAGGCATATTTTGGCCTCCCTGGATCGCAATCCAGATAGAACATGGGTCAAGGGTCGGCGCCTGACAAGTCGTTTCTGTCGTAAGCCGGCGCATCATTCGACGCCGGCTTCTGCTTGATGGATCAGACCAGCAGGCCCATCGGATTTTCAAGGAGGTT
>NZ_RZRK01000900.1:0-2385 GCF_003997835.1 Mesorhizobium sp. M7A.F.Ca.CA.004.12.1.1 | reverse complement strand
CTGCAACCAGATGATGACACGGGAGCATGTTTTTCGTAGCGTCATGCCGGACGCGATGCCGAGCGAAGCACGGAGCGGGGAACCTGACCTATTCGATCGTTGTCGAAATGGAAAACGCCAAGTCCATCAATGAAGATGAGATCGGCGTTTCGTTCAGTGCTTTGGCACGGGAAATAGAAGCCGTGACGACAACCGGTCAATACATAAAACCGGAGGTCATCGTCGTTCACAGCGGACCAGATACCGACACACCGCTTCTGCGGCATCGTCTCACCGAAATTGTTCCGCAACTTGGCATGGTAGCAAACACGATCTTCAGCGCCTGCACAGGCGGCCGGTACTATGAGGTCAAGAACGCAGGCGCCGCGTTGGCCAAGGGCGACATCGTCATTTTCTGCGATTCCGATACAGTGATCGAAGACGGCTGGCTGTCGGCACTTCTCAAACCGCTCCAGGATCCGAAGACGATCGCCGTGAACGGTTACACCTATCTCGGCTGTGACGATTTCGCGTCGCGGACCTTTGCGCTTCTGTGGTTCTTCCCGCTGCGTGATGGTGATCGACGCTTTGCCTCCAAGCGCGCGATGAACGCTAACAATTGCGCCTTCCGCAGAAGCTGGTTAGCCGGCCATCCCTTTCCGGCCAGCAATGGATTCAAGGTTTCTTGCACGTTGCTCACCAGCCAGTTACGAGCAAGCGGGCATGATTTTGTCAGAGTCGATGCCCGGGCCAGCCATTATCCCCCGCGCGGTTGGCGCTTTTTCTTTTGGCGTGCCCTGGTCACCGGGCGCGATGCGGACCGGAAATATGTGGCACTGGCATCGCCATCCCAAGCCGCGCGAGTGCTGAAGGCGACAAGACGTTGGTTTTCGACATCCTGGAAAGTGGGTGGGCGTATTCTGACGCATGCAACTCGGCTCGGAATGCCGGCATGGCAGATCCCGTTTGCACTGATCGTCGGATTGGCCTTTTGCGCGCTGGTTTTTTGTGCACAAGCGGCCATGGCCCTTGGGCTGGTTCGGGACGAGGTTGAAAACGTGCCCCTCTACGTGGGACATAGCTGAAGCACTATGGTCAAAATGGGCAAAACCATCGAACCGACACCTCTCATCACGGTCATTACGCCGACCCACAACCGACGCGAAACGGTGTTGCGCGCCGTGGAAAGCGTACTCTCCCAGAGCATGTCGAGGCTTGAGCACATTGTCGTCGACGATGGTTCGACCGATGGAACCGAAGCGGCGCTGGCCCGCATCCAGGACCCGCGGCTGATCTATGTCGGGGCGAAATGGCGAGGCGCCAACGCAGCCAGGAATGCCGGCATCGAGCGCGCGCGGGCACCGTTGGTGACGTTCCTCGATTCCGACGACATCTATATGCCGCACCGGCTTGAACGAACCCTGACCTGGTTCGAGGAAAATCCTGCACTGCAAGTGCTGATCAGTTCGTTCGTGTCCCTGAAAGGCAATCGCATCACAAACTGCGTCAACCCCGAGGCGTTCGTGAGCCCCGCAATGCTGGAGCGGACGCTGGTTGGGCAGACCATCTTCATTGCCGGCTCCGCGATCACGGCTCGCCGCGAAGCCTTGCTGGCCATCGGCGGCTACGACAGCGACATCACCCGCATGCAGGATCGCGAATTGCTGCTGCGCCTTGCGCGGCGCTTCGGTGCGCAGTTGTCCAGGGATCTGGACTGGACGAAATACAATTCGGAGAACTCGATTTCCGGCCGCCGTGACGGCTATGTCGAGGCCTATGCGAACCTGATGGGCAAACATCCGCATATTGCCCATGCCTACCCGCACATTCCGCCTTACATGATCTCGCGGCAACTCATCGCCGACATCCTGCGAGGCAGGATACCGGAGGCATTTCAGGGCTACATGGCCAACCGTTCATCCAAAACGCTTGGCTATTCGCTGCCGGAATTGATGCAAGGCTATGTCCATGGCCGGCGCTGGCGCCGCGATCTCTCCAACGAGTTTCGCAATCAATTTGGTGCCCGGCCCGCTTAAGCCGAGAGGGATTCCGGGAAATTGTGGAACGGTTTTCCCTCCGGATCGCGTTAACCCCTCTGTCGAGAGCTCAACGGTCAAGTTCGGGAAAATACGGATCCGATAGAAACCGCCTGTCCCGTTCGCCTTGTAGGCAGTCTATCGGCGTCGCCGCGTCGACGGGGATGCTTCTCACCTCGTCCTGAATGCCGCTCACTTCCAGGAGCAGCTTGCGCCGGATGGCTGTCGAAAACTCGGCGGCGGCATAGATAGGCAGCACGAAGGAACCGGGTCCGCCGATCACGCACTGCGCATAATACTGGTCGAGATGGCTGAAGGTGGGCGACGGGCTGATCAGGATCGGCAGGCCATTGACGACGATGCCTTTGGC
>NZ_RZRK01000008.1:0-21007 GCF_003997835.1 Mesorhizobium sp. M7A.F.Ca.CA.004.12.1.1 | reverse complement strand
GACAAGTGCCGTGGCAATCAGCGACGTCGTCGGCGCCGGCACCCAGACGACGGTGTTGCCCGTTGCGATGGCCGGTCCGAGATAATAGAGGCAGGGCAGGGCGAGCGGGAAATTCCAAGGTGTGATGATGGCAAAGACACCCTTCGGCTGCAGGAAGCTGAAGGCGCGCTTGTTGGCATCGGCAAGCGGAAACGCCGCCGTCTCCAGCCACTTCATCTGCTCTGCCGCATTGCGGAAACCGAGAGCTGCCGCCGATGCTTCGGCCTTTGCCTCGCTGTGGAAGGGTTTACCCTGTTCCAGGCAGAGCAGGCGCGCGAGTTCCTCGGCGCGCCTGTCGATCGCGTCGGCGATGCGCATGCACAGTTGAGCGCGTGCGAAGGTTCCCATCTTGCGCATGGCCTCGCGTGCGCCTTCGGCGGCTTTCACCGCGCGGCCGACATCGGCGCGGGGGGAAAGTGAGAGATAGCCGAGGTGCTCGCCCGTCGACGGACTGTCGATTTTCAGGAACTTGCCGGAGCTGCCGGCAATCCACTCGCCGCCGATACGGTTGATGCCGATGCGGGCGGCTGCTTCCGGCTCCGAGACGATCGCCATGCCGCGCAGGTTGGGGCCTTCGAGAGAAGATTTGAAATGGACTGTCATCATGCGTTCCTTTGGCCGAATTCGGATTGGATGTTCAAAATGGCGGCGCGGCTGCGTTCCACGGCTGCGATGAAAAGTCTGCTGCCGGCCTCCGCGCCCGCCTGCGACGGCGTACCGATGACGCCGTTGCCGCGGATGGCTTCGAAACGGCGCCAGACGGTGACGGCCGGCGCGGCGTAAAGGTGAGGATCCGGCCAGGATGGCGGGGTGCCGCCCGGCGGGATGAGATCGCGGCGAACGCTGTCGCCAAGCACATGCATCATCAACGAGGTTTCAAGCGCGCAAGCGTGACCGGTGCCTGTAGCGGCATCGGGCAGGGCCTCCGCCGCCACGTCGGCGATGAGATCGAAATACGAGAAACCCGCGGTGACGATGCCACGCTGGCCAAGGGTGGTGATCGCCACCTGGATCGCGGCGCGGTTTCCGCCATGGCCGTTCAGCATGACCGGCAGGAAGCCGTCTTCGGCAAGGCAGGTGCAGAGATCGACGAGAACGGCGATGAAGGTCTGCGGGCTGAGGCTCATGGTGCCGGAGAAGGAGCGATGATGCTCGGACGAGCCATAGGCGAAAGGTTCGGCGACACGCATGGAGGCCTGTCCTTCCGCCGCGGCGAGCGCAACCGCTTCCGCAAGCCAGCAATCGACGCCGAGCGGCAGATGGGGGCCATGTTGCTCGACAGCGCCGAGCGGCAGAATGACGACGGGTTTATGCACGCCGGCTGTCGCGTGTCTTTCCGTATCCGGCGAGGTCATCAGCGCAAAGCTGGACCCAGGCGGGATCGGCAATGCCGGAACTGGCTCGCTCATCGTGCTGCCTCGACAAGCCGGGCCTTGGCGTAGGTCATGCCGGAATCGGCCAGGAGAGCGACCATGATGATTGCCCCCTTGTAGAGTTCGAGGCTGGACGGGTCCGTGCCGAACACCCGAAGCGCCGTCGTCAGCAGGCTGACGATCAGGGCGCCGACGACCGCGCCCCACACCGTTCCCCGTCCGCCGAAGATACTGGTGCCGCCGAGCACGGCAGCGGCGATCGCGTCCAGAAGCAGCGAGGTACCGCCGATATTGGGCGTCACGACAGGCACCCGGCTGATCATGATCACAGCCGTCAGGAAGACGAAGATACTGGAGGCGCAATAGACGAG
The DNA here is from genome assembly GCF_003997835.1 of Mesorhizobium sp. M7A.F.Ca.CA.004.12.1.1. NCBI lineage: Bacteria > Pseudomonadati > Pseudomonadota > Alphaproteobacteria > Hyphomicrobiales > Phyllobacteriaceae > Mesorhizobium > Mesorhizobium sp. M7A.F.Ca.CA.004.12.1.1. The sequence goes on along the minus strand of NZ_RZRK01000008.1, from coordinate 19,224 downwards.
GATCGTGTGTTTCGTCACCGGGATGCCGGCAAGTTCCGCGGCTCCGGCATCCGACCCGAGCGCATAGGTACGCAGCCCGAAACGGCTGTGCCGCATCAGGATTGCTGCTACGGCGACGATCAGCAGTGTTGCGAAGATGACATTGGGAATGCCGAAGCTGCGCTCGATGCCGACCGCGCGAAGCGTCGGATCCTTCAGCATCAGGACGCCTTTGGAGGCAACCGCAAGCGTTGCGCCCTGCAGCGCGACCATTGTGGCCAGTGTCGTCACGAAGGGCGGTATCTTCAACAGTGCGATAACGGCGCCGTTCGCGAGGCCGATCACCACCATCACGGCAAAGCCGACGAGCAGGGCAAGCGGCAGGCTGGCGCCGCCGTCGATCAGGCTGGCGATGAAGACGGCGCAGAAGGCGACGCCGACGCCGGCGGACAGGTCGATGCCCGCCGTCAGCAGAACGATTAGAGCCCCAAGCGCCAGGATGGCGATCGGGGTCGCCTGGGCGACGATGTTGATGAGGCTGGCGGTTGAAACGATGCGGGCGTCGATGAGCGCGAAGATCGCCAGCAGGATGACCAGCAGGATCAATGGCGAGAGGTCGAGAAAGCGCCTGCACCAGATGTTCTGTTGGCGGGTCATGAGGATCCTCTCATCGGATGTGCCAATCTTCGACCGGTTCGCGCAGGCCTGATTTGACGCTGCGCAGGATGGCATCATTGACGGCGACGGCGCGCAGGGCGTCGCCGACCGGCATCACGAAAGGGGTGTCGTCGCGAACCGCCGAAATGAAATGGTGGACCTCCTCGAAGAGATCCCCGGTGATACGGCCATTGACGGTCGGCCAGTGCAGGGCGTCGGGTTGCGACCACTGTCCACGCGACAGGATGCGTAGACCGTGGTCGCGCACGTCGAGGTCGATCATGCCTTCCGTGCCGATGATTTCCGTGCGTGCCCAGATGCCGGTCGGAACGGTCGGTGGCAGCGTCCAGCCGAAATAGAGCTGTCCGCTCATTCCGTTCGACAGCTCGACGGTGGAGAAGATCGCGTCTTCGGATCGAACTCCGAGCGAAGGCATGAGCTTGGCGACGGGCCGAGAGTAGACGGCGATGATGTCCGAACCTGAGATCCATTGCAGCGCATCGACGTCGTGCACGCCGAGGTAGAAGCAGACGCTCGAGTTTCCGTTCATGCGAAGACCGACTTCGCGATTGGTGAAACGGCCGCTGCTGCCGTGGATCGGCTCGCCGATCCGCCCGGATTTCACCGCTGCCGCGGCCTCGCAATAGCGCGGGTCGAACCGCAGGATGTGGCCGACCAACAGGCGCGCGCCGTTTCTCTCCGCCGCTCTAGCAATCGCCTTGGCAGCGGAAAGATCGTGAGCCATCGGTTTTTCGAGCAGCACCGGCTTGCCGGCATCGAGCAGCGTGCGGCAGACGTCTTCATGCAGCGTGTCGGGTGCCGCCACGATATAGGCGTCGGCGGCATTGGCGGCCAGCGCGGTGGCGGCATCGCGGAAATGCCGGGCACCGAAATCGGACGCGGCCTTGCTCCCCGTGGCAGCATTCGGATCAACGAATGCCGACAGTTCCGCGACAGGGCTCGCGGCAACCACCTGCGCATGCAGGAGGCCCATGTAGCCGGCACCGACAATGGCGATCTTCAGTTTGCTCAAAGGGTTCTCCTTACAGGCATGGTGCAAGGTTGAATGCTGGCCGGGGTGCGCAGGCTGGCGGTGTGATCGTGCGATCACCGAAGGCCAGCGTCATCACGTCTTCTTCCGTCGCCCCACGAGCCAGCGTGCCGACAGAGTGGCCTTCGCGCATGACGACGATGCGGTCGGCAACGCCGAGAACCTCGGGCAACTCGCTCGACACCATGAGGATCGCCGCGCCCTCGGCCTTCAATCTTGCGATCAGGTGATGGAGTTCGGACTTCGCGCCGACGTCGACGCCGCGTGTCGGCTCGTCGAGCAGGATGATCTTCGGTTTGGTGGCAAGCCATTTGCCGATGACGACCTTCTGCTGATTGCCGCCCGAAAGCTCGATGGTCATTTTGTCGGGCTGGGCCGGCCGCACGCCGAGTGAGCCGATGAGATCGCGGGCGAGTGCCAGGATGCGGCGAGGTCTCAGCAGGCCGAAGTGACTGTTGTCGCGAATCCAGGCGAGGGACAGGTTGTCCCTGATCGACATCGTGCCGACGAATCCTTCCAGGTGCCGGTCTTCGGGTATGTAGACGATGCCGGCGCGATTGGCGGCCTTGGTGTCGCCGCCGGTCTGCTGCCCGCCGAAAATTCTGAGCGTGCCGCCATGCATGGTCTCGAGGCCGGCAATCAGCCTGAGCACCTCGGAGCGGCCGCTTCCCATCAGGCCGGCGAGCGCGACGATTTCGCCCCTGCACACGCTGAGCGTGGCCGACTTCAAGAGCTTGCCATCGGAGATGTTGCTGATTTCGATCGCGGTTTCGCCGACTTGCGCTTCGAGATAGGGGAAGATGTCGCCGACATCGCGCCCGACCATCATCGAGACGATCTCGGCCTCGCTGGTCTGGCGGGTCTGGCGCTCGCCGATGAAGCGCCCGTCACGCAGAACGACGACGCGGTCGCACTGGCTGAAGATCTCTTCCATCTTGTGGGAGATGTAGAGGATGCCGGCGCCGCGAGCTCTCAGCCTGTCGATCAGGTCGTAGAGCTGATCGCGCTCGCGGTTGGAGAGCGCGCTGGTCGGCTCGTCCATGATGAAGAACCAGGCATCGGACAGAACGGCACGGGCAATTTCCACCATCTGCCGGTGCCCGACGGAAAGCGTTCGCAGCTCCGCGCCAATGTCGATATCGAGCGACAGCTCGTCCATGATGGATTTCGCATCGCGCCGCATCCGGGCCCGGTCGAGAAATCCCAGGCGGGTATGCGGTTCGCGGCCGATGAAGAGATTCTCGGCCACCGTCAGGTCCGGCGAAAGGCTGAAATGCTGATGGATGACGCTGATGCCCTTGGCGTCGCTGGGGGAGTGGAACTGGACGGCGTTGCCGTCGATCATGATCTCACCCTCGTCCGGGCGATGCAGACCGGAAATGCACTTCACCAGCGTCGATTTCCCGGCCCCGTTCTCGCCGGCAAGTCCCACCACCTCACCGGCCGAGACGGCAAAGCTGACACCATCGAGTGCCTTGACGCCCGGAAAAGACTTGCCAAGCCCGCGCAAGGCGATGCTGTGTTTGCCGACCGGTGTTGCGGCGATGTTGCGGGGCGACGGGGTGGACTTGCGGCCACCGGTCTTGAACAGGGCGGCGACACTCTCCGGCTGGCTGGTGAGAACTGCCACCAGAATGAGGCTCGCGGTCACGAAATAGATCAGGATCTGCGGCACCTGCAGGAAGGACAGGCCGGTGTTGATGACGCCCAGCAGCAGCGCCCCGATCGCCGTTCCCCAGATGGAGCCCTGGCCGCCGGACAGTTTCGTGCCGCCGATGATCGCGGCTGTAATGGCTGTAAATTCGAGCCCGGTGCCGGCAAGCGGCTGTGCCGAACCAAGGCGGCCGATGGTGAGTATCGCGCCGAGCCCGGCCGTTGCGCCGGCAATCAGATAGACGGAAATGCGCACGAGGTCGACGGGAACCAGTGAGGCCCGCGCCGCGCCCGCATTGCCGCCGACCGCATAGATCCAGCGCCCGTACACCGTGCGATTGAGCACGAACCACCAGAGGCCCAGGCAGATGGCGGCGATGATGACGGAGACCGGCAGGAGGCCGATCGTCTCGCGTCCCGCGAAAAGCAGGACCGGATCGGCGATCGCGATGCTGGATGCGCCGGAGAGGCTGAGCGCCAGGCCGCGCGCAAACGCCATGGTGGCGAGCGTTGCGATGAATGGGGAGATGCCGGCAAAGCCGATCAGCGTTCCATTGAGCAGACCGATTGCGGCACCGCCACCGATCGCGGCGAGAAGGCTCAAGCTCGCCGAGCCGGTTGCCGTGTAGGCAAGACCCGCTGCGATGCCGGAGCAGGCAAGATTGCTGCCGACGGAAATATCAATGCCGCGCGCGATGATCACGGCCGTCATGGCAAAGGAGATGAGGGCGATGACCGCACTCTGCTGCGCGATGCTGACAAGATTGCCGGTCGACAGAAAACGCGGATCGATCCAGCCGAAGACGGCGATGGCGACCAGTAGCACCGCGATGAGAACCGGTTCGTTGCGCCGCAGTAACGGAGAGGTCCAGGACTGGAACATGGGTCGGTCCTCTTATCGAGCATCATGCGCGGTCACCACGGAGCGGCGACGGCGATCGTCAGGAAAAGGGGACGCCGGATGATACGTCATCCGGCGCTTGAGCCGCTTTTAGGCTGTTACTTTGCCAGGGTCATGGCGGTCGCCGGAACCTTGGGACCGAGTTGCTCGGTATAGTTCTTGGCTTCCACCGCCTCTTTGTCGGTGTTGATGTATTCGAAGGTGAGGCCATCCGCCTTGAGCTTCGCGGCCGTCGCATCCGAGGTCACGAAATAGGTCGGCATGTAGAGATCCTGCGGCAGCTTTTCGCCGTTGGCCAGACGAGCGGCAACGGCGATGTTCCAGTAGCCGACACGATAGGCGCCGGTCAGCACGTCCATCACCATCTTGCCGTCGTCGATCAGCGGCTTCATCTCGGCGTCGCCGTCATAGCCGCCGTAGAGCAACTGGGTTCCCATCGAGCTGGCAACGGAATCGGCGGCCAGGCAAAGGCTGTCGGAGATGCAGCCGATGGCCTTCAGATCCGGATAGGTGGTGAGCCAGGTCTGGGCGGCATTGGTTGCCTTGGCTGCGTCCCAGCCGGTCGGCTCGATGCCGACAACCTTGATGTCCGGAAACTCCTTTTTCAGGGTTTCGACAAAGCCTTTTTCGCGCGTGTCGGACACGAAGTTGCCACGCGAACCGACAAGCAGGGCGACTTCGCCCTTGCCGCCAAGCGACTTGCCGAGCGCGCGGGCAACCATCGACATGTTGTCGTAGTCCGGATAGAGCGTCGAATAGTTCGAGCCGGCCTCGACCTTGTTGCCCATGGTGATCACCGGAATGCCGGCGGCGGTGGCTTTCTGGATGACCGGAATGACCGCGTTCTTGTCGATCGGATCGATCAGGATCGCGCTGACGCCCTGATTGATGAAATTCTCGATGATGCTGACCTGTTTTTCCAGACTGCCCTCGGCGCTCTGCCAAGTGGATTTCACCCCATAGTCGGCGGCAGCCACGTCGCCCGCTTCCTTCATGCGGACGAAGAAGGAGTTCTGCAGGTCGATTGCCGCAAGCCCCAAAACCTTTTCCGCGGCAAGCGAGGGCGTCGCGATGGCGAGTGCGAGCAGAGCAATGGATGCTTTCAGGGAAATGCGCATGTTTCAGTTCTCCTCTTGTTGCGACAGGACGATTCTTCGCCTCTTTTTCATGTCCCGCACGACGACCGTCCCAGTGACAGGCATTCCGGCGGTATTTCGCGGCACTCGTGCCGTATTCATGTCAGGGCCGCGTCTGCGTGGACCGGCCTTGCTCAACCTCAGCCATTCAGGCCCTCGACACCGGCGCCACAGACAAGCCCGGCGATGCGGGCGCCGCGCGGTGGCTTGAAAGCGCCGCTCATCAAGGCGGCCAGCGATGCCGCGCCGCTGAGGTCGGCGGCGATGCCGAATTCGAACCAGAGCAATTCAGCGGCCTTCTGCATGTCCGCATCCTCGACAAGGACAATGTCGTCGACGTGCTTGGCGACGATCTCGTAGATGCTTTCGTCCGTGCGGCCGCAGGCCATGGTCGCCACCTTCGTCGTTATCTCGGGCAAGCGAACCACACGGCCGGCAGCCAGGGAGGCGTGAAGGGTCGGTGAACCGGTCGGCTCGACACCGATGATCCTGGCTTCGGGTTTGACGTGCTTCAGGACTTCGGACATGCCGCTGATGAGCCCGCCACCGCCGATCGCCACGATGTAGATGTCGGCATCGGGAATCTGATCGACCATCTCCAGCGCCACGGTTCCCTGACCGGACACGATCTGCGCATCGGCGAAGGGATGCATGTAGAAGGCGCCGCACGCCTTTGCCTCGGCCGATGCAGCCTCATGCGCTTCATCCCAGACATTGCCTTCGAAGCGAACGTCAGCCCCCCATTTGCGAAGCTTTTCCGCCTTCAGCGGGCTTGCATTGTTCGGCAGGTAAATGGTGGCGGGAACGCCGGCCCGGGCAGCCACATAGGCGGTGGCCAGGCCGTGATTGCCACCGGATGCGGCGATCAGTCCGTTTTCGATCCGGCTTGGCTCGAGCGTTTTAACCCGGTTCGTGGCGCCCCTGATCTTGAAGGAGCCGCTCACCTGGAGGCATTCCAGTTTCAAATAGACATCATTTTGAAGGTTTGCGCCCGTGGCATGGTCGAGCTTGACGACCGGGGTGCGCCGTATGAAGGGGGCAATGCGCCGGGCAGCCGCCATGATGTCCTCATGGCTCATCGGTCAGTGCCTCCGGATATTCGTTGGCAAGCACGAAGCAGCAATTCCCCGGACGCACGCGGCCGGGCTGACGCTTGGCGAAAACGATGCCGTCGATGGGGTGAAGGAGATCGATGGGCGCGCGTGACGGCGTGTGGAGGAAGTGAATGCGTCCGGCAAGGTCGCCTTTGCTGACGGCACTGCCGAGCGGGCTCAAGGGTTCGAAGACACCGTCCTCCTCGGAAAGCAGATAACCTTCGCTTCCGGGAACCTTGAGCACGCGCGCGTTGGCGCCAGGGGCGATGTCAGGCGCGCCTTTCAGGACACCTGCATGTTTCAGCACATTGCGGATGCCCCTGCGGCAGATGGCCAGCGCATCCGGACTGACAAGGCCGCCGCCGGCCATCTCGCTGCCGATGACGATCAGTCCCTGGTGGTTGGCGGACGCGGTCGAGGTCCGGGTTTCACCGAGATTGTCGACCATGACAACGGTCGGTGCCCCGAAGGCGAGCGTCGCCTTGATGTTCTTGCGATGCCCCTGCGCGGTCGGGGAGGGCTCGATGATCGCGCTCGGCAGGATCATCAGGGACGAACCGCCGGAATGGAGATCCAGGAAGTAGTCGGCCTTCGGAAACAGGATGTCATGCACATAGGCCGCGATCTGGCTTGTCAGCGTGCCGTTGAAATCGCCCGGAAAACTGCGGTTGAAATTCAACCCGTCGACCGGGGAGGTGCGGGTGCCGGCCTCGACGGCCCGAATGTTGATGGCCGGAATCGCAATGATGCGTCCGGCAATATCCCGTGGATCGATCTCGCGCAGAAGCTCGCCGAGCGCGATCGGCCCCTCATATTCGTCGCCGTGGTTGCCACCCTCGATCAGGACCGTCGGACCGTCACCGTTCTTGATGACGGCGAGCGGAACGCGGACCGTGCCCCAGGCATCGTCGTGCGGCGATTGGGGCACATGGAAGAAGCCCATCTGCTTGCCCTCGCGATCGAAATCGACGGACGTGTAAACACTGTTGTTCCGGGGAATGATGGTCGCGCGGACAGTGTTTGCAGGTCTCTGGACGGTCATCGGGTCGGCCTCGAAATTCATTGTCCCCGTCATCATGTCAGTTTTATATATGGTGTCAAGTTTGGATATAAAACCAATGGCAATTCCGATTTCTTGTCTCTATCGTGCGGGACCACCGGGGATTCTTCGAATGGCAGATGACGCAAAAGAGAGTGGCAAACCGACCTATTCGGCCCCGGCGCTGACCAAGGGTCTGGATGTCCTGGAACTGCTGGCGGAGGCGCGGGCGCCCTTGACGATGAAGGAGATCGCGGAAGGCCTCGGCCGTTCGAAGAATGAGATTTTCCGGATGCTGATCGCGCTGCAGGAGCGTCAATATATCGAGCGCAACGCCGAGACCGACGCCTATTCGTTGACCGACAAGCTTTTCAAGCTGGGGCTGCACACGCCGAGCGCTCAGGATCTCATGTCCGCCGCCATGCCCGAGCTGACGCAGATTGCCGGGGACTCAAATCAGTCGCCGCACCTGGTCGTCTTCAATCATGGCTTGACCGTCGTGACCGCGGCCGCTCCCGGCGGCGAGGACATGGCGTTCACGCTGCGCCTCGGCTACGGCCGCCTGGCCACCGACGCGACCTCCGGCCATGTGATACTTGCCTTCCAGTCACCAAAGGTCGCAGCGCGGATGATCGATGAATGTGCGGCGCATTCACCGGCGCCGCTGGATCGTGACGCGCTGGAAAAGCAGCTTCGTACCATCCGCGCGGACGGCTACTGGATGCGCGAGAGCCGCGACTTCGTCGGCATCACCGATATCTGCTGTCCGGTCATCGGGCCGGACGGCAGTGCCGTCGCCTCCATCATCGTCGCCTATATCAATCGCCATACGCGTGAAAGCCGCCATGCCTATACTCTGGAGGTCCTGCGGGCTGCCTGCGATCGCATCTCCATGAAGCTGTCACCGAGGGTTCGCTAAGGGATCGTGATGCGCTGAGGGCGCGGCGAAGCACCGTCCGCTGGCCGTTTGCACCGGATTGATAATACCAGTATAGGTCCAGTCAGGAATGTTTTGATCCTGGGTGCTTCTCGCGCGGGAGGAAGGGCAATGACAACCGTGAACCTGATCGGGCTTGTCAGTCGGGAAATGGAAGCGACAGCGTCCGATGTGCCGCTTTACAGACGGTTGAAATCGGCGATCGAGGCGGCGATCCGCTCCAACGCGTTGAAAGCCGGCGCGGTTCTGCCAGGCGAGCGGGTTCTGGCGGAAGCCCTGTCGATCTCGCGAGTCACTGTGAGAAAGGCCCTGGCGCTGCTCGAAGAGGAAGGGCAGCTCAATCGCCGGCATGGTTCCAAAACCGAGATCGGGTCGCGGGTCGAAAAATCGCTTTCGACGCTGACGAGCTTTTCGGAGGACATTCTGGCGCGCGGCCTGAAGCCTGGATGTCTATGGCTTTCCAAGCAGATAAGCCGCCCATCCCCGGCCGAAATGATGGCCTTGGGTATTGCAGGCAATACCAATGTGGTTCGCATGCGTCGTGTGCGGACAGCCGATGGCGCGCCGATCGCCGTCGAGGTCTCGGCCGTGCCGGTTCGCTTCCTTCCTTCGCCCGGGATGGTTCAGGATTCCCTTTATGAAGCGCTTGATGCACGCGGCTTCCTGCCTCAGAGGGCAATCCAGCGCATGCGCTCGCGCGGCGCATCGCTGGAGGATGCAAAGCACCTTCATTGTGACGCGGGCGCACCGCTGCTGATGACCGAGCGCCGCTGCTTTCTCGCCGACGGACAGATCGTGGAATACTGCGAGACACGCTACAAAGGAGACGTCTACGATTTCGTCTTCGAGCTGCAAAGATAATACCAGTTATGAACTGGTTGTAATCTGGTATTTTCCATTTATCGTGATGGCGACAAGGGAGTGCCGACGTGCAGCGGGAAGACATTGCCAACAGTCTCATCGTGTCCTGCCAGCCGGTTCCCGGCGGCCCGATGGACAGTGCGCAATTCGTGACGGGCTTTGCCAGGGCCGCTGTTGAAGCCGGAGCCAAGGCCCTGCGCATCGAATCCGTGCCCTATGTCGCGGCCGCCCGCCTGACCGTCCGCGTGCCGATCATCGGTATCGTCAAGCGCGATCTCACCGACAGCCCGGTGCGCATCACACCCTATCTGGCCGATGTCGAGGCCCTGGCCGAGGCGGGCGCCGATATCATCGCTTTCGATGCGACGGAGCGTGTCCGTCCCGTTCCTGTCGAAGCGCTTGTGAAAGCCGTCAAGGCCAGGAACAAGCTGACCATGGCCGATTGCTCTTGCCTTGACGATGCGCGCCGGGCCCTTGCCGCGGGTGTCGATTTCGTCGGCACGACGCTTTCCGGCTATGTCGGCGGGCCGGAGCCGCAGGATCCGGATATCGCCCTCATCGCTGAAATGCGAACCCTGACCCCCTACGTCATTGCCGAAGGGCGTATCCGGTCGCCTGAGCAGGCGGCTGCCGCCGCGCGCGCCGGCGCCTGTGCCGTGGTTGTCGGCTCGGCGATCACCCGTACCGAGCACGTCACCTCATGGTTCCACCAGGCGCTTTCCGACGCCTATGCGGCGAGGGGCGCGCAAACCGCCCTTGGCACAAGTGTCCTGGGCCCAACCGTTCTGGGCCCATCCGTCCTGGGCCCATCCGTCCTAGGCATCGACATCGGGGGAACCAAGACCATGGCCGCGCTGGTCAGCGATGGCACGGTGATCGAGGACAAGATCGTGCGGACCGCGCGAGAGGCTGGACCCGACGCCTGGCTGGCATCCCTCGCGCAAAGCACGTCAGCCTGGTCGAGCCGCTTCAGCCGCATCGGCATTGCGGTGACCGGACTGGTGCAGGATGGACGCTGGTCGGCATTGAATCCGGCAACCCTTGGCATTCCCGATGACTACCCGCTGGTCGAAAGGGCATCCGCTGTTTTCGGCAAACCGGTCTGTGCGTTCAACGATGCCCAGGCGGCTGCCTGGGGGGAATACAAATTCGGCGCCGGGCAAGGTCGCGACATCGTCTTTTTGACCATCTCGACCGGAATTGGCGGCGGCATCGTTTACAACGGCCGATTGCTGTCCGGTCTAGCCGGTCACTTCGGTCTGATCCGTGGTCTGTCTGAAGACCGGGCTCCGCTCGAAGACAGCACGTCCGGCCGCTGGATCGCTTCGGAGGCCCTCAAGGCCGGTTCCAAGGCGGACGCCGCCGATGTGTTCGGACACGCGCTGAAGGGCGAGGACTGGGCCGGCGCCATCGTCTCGCGAAGCGCCTCGCGGGTCGCGGCGCTGTGCCGGGACATTCAGATGATGTTCGATCCGAAATCGATCGTCATCGGTGGCAGCATCGGTCTTGCAGAAGGCTATCTCGACCGGGTGCGCGCACATCTGAGCGAGGTCCCGCCGCGCCTTTCCCCCGATCTCGTGGCGGCGAAGCTCGGAGGCCACGCCGGCGTCATCGGTGTTGCCGATCTCGCCGAATGGGCAAGGTAACGGCGCCCGGTCATGCCATGCAAAAATCATCAAAAAGAAGGGAACGATCATGAAATTGAGCAGGACATCTTTTGCGCTTATGGCCACCCTCCTTGCGGGGACGGCTTTGCCGACCTTTGCCAACGCAACCGTGACCGTGCTCGGCTGGCCTGGCGGCTCCGAGGAAACCGCACTGCGGGCAACCGTGGAAACCTACAACAAGCAGGCCAGCGATGCCGACAAGGTGGAGCTGCTGTTCTTCAACCGGGAAGGCTTTTACGACAAGCTGCAGGCTGACATGGCGGCCGGATCCAGTGCCTTCGACGTGAACCTCGTCGCCACCTACTCGCTCGGTCGCTACGCGCCCTATATGGAGCCGGTCGATCTTGGCGCGGACGCGGCCAAGGTTTTCGGCGAATCCGTTCTCAAGACGATGCAGTTCGACGGCAAGCAATACGGCGTGCCGACAGACCTTTCGTTGCACTTCATGTACTACCGCAAGGATCTCATCGACGCCTTGATCGGGGATGACGCCGCCAAGAAGACCTATGGTGAAATCGCCCAGAAATATCTCGGCAAGCCGCTGCAGCCGAAAGACCCGGACAGCTGGACCTGGGACGACTGGGCGGCCACCGCCCTCTATTTCACCAAGCAGGTGAACCCCGACAGCCCGGTGCGTTATGGCACGGTCCTGCAGATGAAGAACCTGCTGTTCAACATGATGGTCTTCCAGTCCCTGCCGCGCTCCTACGGCGGCGACTGGATGGACAAGAACGGCAATGTCACGGTGGATTCCGATGCCTACAAGACCGCCCTCGAGCTCTACAAGAAACTCTATGATGCTGGGTCTTCGCCCAAGGATTCGCTGAGCTACGAATATGCGGAAACCAACGCGGCCTTCGCATCCGGCCAGGCCGCGACGGCGCTGCAGTGGAATGCCGCGGCGGCGGATCTGACCAGCACCGAAAAATCCCCGGCCGTCGCCGAGGTGACCGGGATCGTCGCACCACCGGCAGGTCCCGACGGACGCGCCGATCATATCCACGGCCTTGGTTTGGGCCTTAACAAGAACGCCAAGAACAAAGAAGGCGCCGTCAAGTTCCTGAAGTGGCTCGCCACCGAGGATGCGGCCTTGCTCTATGCGCGCAGCGGCGGTTCGCCGGCATTGTCTCCCGATGTCGTGGCCAAGGTTGCGAAGGAACGTCCCGACCTCGTCAAGCTCGGCGAATTCGCCAGCAAGTACGGCTATGTCATGACCGGAGCGACGTCCGCGAGTGCGCTCCCGGTCTATGAGCTGCAGGCAAAGGAGTTCACCGGCTACTGGTCCGGCCAGCAGAGCCTCGAGGATGCGCTCGCCCACACCAAGGCGGGCATGCAGGTCCTTCTCAAGAAATGAACCATTTGCCGGACGCCGGGTCGAGGCTCGGTGTCCGGCGCGTTTGGCGGATCGACATGGCCCTTGTGACACGTGCCGAAGGCAGGATGTATCTGACGCCGCTGGTCGGCTTCCTGCTGCTATTCCTCGGCTTTCCGGCGATCGTCAATCTGATCTATTCCGTTTCGACCGTCACATTCGAGACGCTGCGCAGTCCGGTGTTGAGCGGTTTCGCCAACTATGTCGCGGTGTTGAACGACCGCGAATTCTGGAGCTCGGCCTGGTTCTCTCTGCGCTTCGGTATTCTTACCGCATCAGCGGAATGTCTGATCGGCCTTTTCCTTGCCATCTTCCTGGCGCCGCTTCTGAGCAAGCGACCAGTCCTGATGGCGCCGTTGATGCTGCCGCTTATGGTCGCGCCGGCCATGGTCGGTCTCATGTACCGGCTGGTGCTGCATGAATTCGCGGGCCCCGTCCCCTACTATCTCTTCGAATGGTTTGGCGACAGCCCGGCCTTCCTCGACATCAACAATGCCTTCCGCACCCTTGTCGTCGTGGAGACGCTGCAATGGACGCCTTTCGCCTTCCTGCTCTTCTACATGGCCTATTCGGCCATACCGCTCGACGTGCGCGAAGCCTCCTCGCTCGATGGCGCATCACCGTTTGAGATCGTTCGGTGGATCGACCTGCCGTTGATGAAGCCGACGCTGGTCATCGCGTTTTTCATCCGTTTCATCGACGGTTTCCGGGTGTTCGACAATGTCTATGCGCTGACCGGCAGTGGCGCTGGCGGTTCAACGACGTCCTTGTCGATCTACATCTATCAGGCCTTCTTCAAGGAAGGGGCTATCGGCAAGGCGGTCGCCGCTTCGGTTATCCTGTTCCTGGCGTCGTTCATCGTTCTCCACGGCCTTAACCGGCTTGCCGGCCGCAGGAAGCGTTGACGATGGTCAGGGCACTGCGCTGGATCGTTTTTGCCATCGCCGTGCTGGCGATGAATTTCCCCATTATCGTGACGCTGATCACATCGCTCAAAAGCCAGCGCGAGCTTTCGACGAACCCCGGTTTGTGGATCAGCCAACCGACGCTCGACAACTATCTGGAGGTTCTGACGCAGACCAGCCGCTTCAACATCTATGCCTACCTGCTGAACAGCACCGTGGCGGCGCTGATCGGAACCGGCCTTGCGATCGTGCTCGCGTTCCCGGCTGCCTATGCGATCGCGCGTAGCGAGGCGGGAAAGCGCTTGGTCCTGCCGATCGTCATCAACCTTCGCGCCGTACCGCTGATCATCTTCGCGATCCCGCTTTACATGATGTATCAGTGGCTGGGCCTGCTCGATACGCAGATCGGGCTCGGGCTCATCCTGACCATCGTCAACGCGCCTCTTGCGCTCGTCATCCTGGTGAACGCGATTTCAGATGTACCGGTCGAACTCGACGAGGCGGCGAAAGTCGATGGCGCAAGTTCCTTGCAGGTGATGATGATGATCGTCCGGCCCGTCATCCGACCGGCGCTCGTCACAACCTTCATTTTCGGCTTCATCACTGCCTGGAACGAGTTCCTCTTCGGTCTCATGCTGACAACCAGCCGTGCCGTGCCGATGACGGTCGGCGCGTCCTTCTTCTTCGCCGCAAGCGGCGGCGGCGTAAAATGGGGAACCGCTTCCGCGGTCATGATGCTGGGCGCCTTGCCGCCGGCCTTGCTGGGTCTTGTGATGTATCGGCAGATATCAGGATCCATGACCGCTGGAGCGGTCAAAGGCTAAAGCAAGACGAAGTTCGTCGTTCTGACTAGTTGGACAACCCTATCCGACAGGGCGAGCGCACTTGTCAGGCCAGGTGACTCGATTCCGAAAAGACTGATCAGCCGTCCGGACTGATCTGCCAGAATGTCGAAATCGCCGAACTGCAACCCGTTCGTTTTAGGCCGCAGCCCGCAATAGCTCGGCTCCAGTTCCCCGTCCCTCAGCCCCGGCCAGTAGCGTCGGATGGCCGCGTAAAATGGTGTGGCCCGAGTTGGGTCGACCGCGTAGCCGACCTCATCGACGGGCTCGACGTCCGGCCCGAAACGAACCGATCCGGCCATATCCAGCGTCAGGTGAACTCCGAGGCCGCCTGGTTCCGGAACCGGATAAACAAGATGGTTGAAGGACGGGCGGCGTCCAAGCGCAAAATAATTGCCTTTGACGTAGGTGACATCTGGGATTTTGCCGCCATGCCCGCCCGCAAGGCTCCGGGCAACGAGATGGGCTGACAATCCGGCCGCATTGATGACCAGATTTGCGGCGATCCGATAGCCTTCCATATCGCCGCCAAACTGGAGCTCGCAGCCCGTTTCGGCGACGTTGCCGCCGAGAACCGGCGCGCGAAACGCAAAGGTGGCACCGGCATTCTCGGCATCGCCCTGTAGCCCCAGCATCAGCGCGCGGCTGTCGACGATCCCCGTGCTTGGGGACAAAAGCGCGCCGGCAACCTCCAGTTCAGGTTCAAGCCGTTCCACATCCGCGCGGCTGAGCATCTCCAGGTCCGCAACACCATTGTCCGCAGCCTTGGTCCGGATCCCCTCCAGGATCGGCAATTCCGCGTCGCTGGTAGCGACGATCAGCTTGCCGATGCGTTGGTGCGGAATCCCGCGCGCTTCGCAATAGCGGTAAAGCGCGTTCTTTCCTTCGACGCATAGCTGCGCTTTCAGGCTGCCCTTAGGGTAGTAGATGCCGGCATGGATGACCTCGCTGTTGCGGCTCGACGTGCCCAGCCCGGGGCTGTCCTCGGCCTCCACGACAAGAACTTCGCGTCCCTCGAGCGCCAGCCGCCGCGCAATCGCCAGACCGACGACGCCGGCGCCGATGACGATGCAATCGACTTTCTCGTCGGGGACCCCCATCGTCATTCGCCAGCCCCTGGGGCACAATGCAGGACGTGCAAGCAGGCCTCACCAGAATTCCGGCCCGCCGAAAGCACCACAAGCATGAGATGTCACTCCATCGGCCGTTTTCTGTCCGAGCGTGCAACGAAATAAAGCACCGCGATTGCGGCAAATACCATAATGTTGATGATCGACGAAAGCGCATAGAGCTCCGGCTTGACACCATAGCGCAGTGCGCCCCAGGCGACCGATGGCATGGTAGGCGTGGCGCCGGGTAGAACGAGATATTTCCGGCCATTGAGCGACAGCACGAAGGCTACGATCAGGCTGCCAAATAAACCTGACCATGCAGGAATGCGTCATCGCCTTCGATTATCGAGGTACGCCGAACAAGCTGGTCGCGGATTTCATTTCGGTGGTAAACCGCGTCTCCCAAGGCCACGATAGCCAAGTTGCGATGTAGTGGCGCGCCATGTTTGTCGTGTCCATGTCTTCGGAATACGCATGCGGTTCGGCTTCGATCCGGCTCGGCCCGGCGGCGCGCATGCAGGGTCAGTATGACCGCAGCCTCGCCGCTCCAGGAACGCATTCGCAATCAGCTTCGGGCTCAGTTCTTCGAGCGAATTCAAGTCGGTGAGCGGATCAACGAGGCGGAGATCGCGGCGACCCTTGGCGTCTCGCGTACACCTGTGCGTCACGCTCTGGTGCAATTGCAGGGTGAAGGGGTCGTAACTTACGAGCCCAACCGCGGCTCGATTGCTCGAAGCGATCCAGCCGGGCGCTCGCCGAGATCAGGTGGGGTCGCTTTCTCTCGACGAGAAAGTGATGCGCGACATGGCACTCGGTGTCCTGGATGGGATCATCAGCGAGCGGGCACTGCTGGCGCGCTACAATGCGACGCCGGGCGCGCTGACCTCGACGTTGCGCCGGCTGATGCGCGACCAACTCGCCGAACCGTCTCCCGAAGGCCGACATCGAAAGGCTGCTGCGCGAGATCAACGGCGAGGCGGATGAGCGGGACGATCAAGCCGCTTGAATTCGACGGCGCGTGCCCGCCGCAGCCCAGCTGCAAAGGCGCCGGTTCAATGTTTGATTGACTGAACCGCTCCAACTCACTGTTTTTGCGCGGCTACTGAAGGAAGGCCGCTGCACGCCTTTCCTGGAGTTGCGCTACAGAAATTATCCCCGGCCCAGGATCATCTCCGCTGCCCGGTGCCCGATCATCATGCTGGGGGCATTGGTGTTGCCGCCGATCAGCTTCGGCATCACGGACGCATCCGCGACCCGCAAGCCACTGATGCCGCGCACCTTGAGCGTTGCCGGGTCGACGACGGCCATCGCATCGGTCCCCATCTTGCACGTCCCCACCGGATGATAGACGGTGAGCGCTTCGGCACGCAGATAGGCGAGGATCTCGTCATCGCTGCGAACATCCTTGCCCGGCAGCATCTCCGTCCCCCTGATCGGGTCGAACTCGGATGCGGCAAAGATTTGACGCGCGATCTTGATGCCTTCGACCAACACCCTGGCATCCTCGTCGTTCGAGAAGAAGCGATGATCGATCAGCACATCCCGGTTCGATGCCTGGCCTGACAGTTTGAGTTCGCCGACGCTTTTGGGCCTGAGCACGCAGGTGTGCATTGCGTAGCCATGGCCGTACTCCACCAGCCTGCCGCGATGGCTGCGATAGCCGGGCACGAAATGGAACTGGATGTCGGGAATGCCGTTCGCATACTTCGTCCGGGCAAAGCCGCCGGCTTCGACGTAGTTGGTGGTGAGCATGCCCTTGCGGCCGGCAAAATACCGGAAGGGCGCAGCCAGCACGCGGGGCAGGTTGGGCAGCGACAGGCCGAGCGTCTTCGTGCTCGAGGAGCGGACCGTGATCATGCCGTCGATATGGTCCTGAAGGTTCTTGCCCACGCCCGGCAGATCGACAACCGGCTTTATACCGATCGCCTGCAGCTCGGCGGCTGCGCCGATGCCGGACGCCAGCAAGATCTTCGGTGAATTGATCGCCCCGGCCGAAAGCACGATTTCGCGGCGGGCCGACAGCGTCTTCTGCTCGCCCTTGTACCGCACCCGTACCCCTGTCGCGCGTTCCTCGGCTATATCGAGGTCGATCACTTCGCATTCGCTGAGGATTGTGAGATTCTTGCGATCGAGCACCGGGCGCATGAAGGCGGTGAAACTGCTGAAGCGCTGGCCGCGATCCTGGGTGACATTGTAGATGCCGAGGCCGAACTGGCTTTCGGCATTGAAGTCGCTGTTGGCCGGAAGACCGGCATTGTTGCCGGCCTTGACGAACATCGACGACAGCACATTCGGATCGCGCGGCTTGTCGACCAGCAGTTCCCCGCCTGTACCGTGGTAGTGCGGGTCCTGGCCAAGCAGGTTGCGCTCGAGCTTCTTGAAGACGGGAAGCACGTCGCTGAATGCCCAGCCTGCGCAGCCGAGTCGCGACCACTCGTCATAGTCCTGCGCGGCGCCCCTGATGTAGACCATCGAGTTGATGGAACTGGAGCCGCCCAGCGCCTTGCCGCGATTGACCGGAATCCTGCGGCCGTTGAGGTTGGGCTGAGGCACGCCGACATAGCAGTAGTCATAGTTCGGATTGCCGTAGAGCGAGAGGATGCCGGCAGGCACCTTGACCCGCAGGCCGCTGTCGCTGCCGCCGGCTTCGATCAGGCACACTTTGTGGGACGGGTTGGCGCTCAGGCGATTGGCAAGGACACAACCGGCCGAGCCTGCGCCGATGACGATGTAGTCGTAGTCAAGATTTTCGGTCTGCATGGCCAGCCCCTTTGAGAATGGAGATGCCGGGGCGGCGCGCGCCCCGGCTGAGCGGCTCATTGCAGAAGCTGCGTCCAGACCTTGGTGACGAGTTCCTGCGCCGCCGGCGAGCAGGCCTGGCCCATCTTGACGGGAACGGTCGGGAACAGCTCCGGAGCGTTCTCCTTGTTGTAGAGCGCCTTGCTCTCGTCGATCTTCACCGGCGAAGAGTGGCCGTAATAATTGTACTGCGCCGTCGCGTTGTCGATCTGGGTCATGAAATCGATGAACTTCTTGGCGTTCTCGATATTGGTCGCGCCCTTCGGCACGACATAGGAATCCAGCCAGCCGACCAGACCTTCTTTCGGCATCGCGTATTCGACATTGGCCTTGTCGTTGCGGCGAAGCCTCATGGTGTTGCCGTCCCACCAGAAATGGGCGGCAACCTCGCCGCTGCCGATGCGGTTTTCGATGTTGTCGCTGGAATAGGCCGCCACGAATGGCTTCTGCGCCAGCAAGAGGTCGAGCACGCGCTTCATCTCCTGCGGGTCTTCGCTGCAATATTTGATGCCGAGATAGTTTTCCGCTGCCGGAATGACTTCGTCGGGCTGCGCCAGGCTGGCGATCTTGCCGCGCAGCTCCGCCGGTGGCTCGAAATAGGTCTTCCAGCTGTCGACCGGGCCTTTGTAGAGGTCGCGGTTGACGGTGTAGCCGGCATTGCCGAAGGCGAGCGGGATCGAATGATTGCCTGTCGCATCCCACCACGGTTTCTGCCAGTCCGGCAGGACTTGGCTGTAGGCCGCCATCGAACTGGCGCCGAAATCCTCAAGCAGCCCGCTATCGATCATGATCTTCACGAAGTGCTGCGAAGGCGTGACGATGTCGTAGCCCGACGAGCCGGCCTGCAGCTTGGTGAGCAGGTCCTCGTTGGATGAGAAGGCGTCGACCGTGACCTTTATGCCGGTTTCCTTCTCGAATTTCGTGACCATCTCGGGCGAGATGGAATCCGCCCATGCGTAGATGGCCAGGCTGCCCTCGGCGAGAGCGGGCACGCTAAAGGCGAGGCTCATGGCACCGGCCATGGTGAGCGCTGCAATTTTAGTCGTCATGTCATTCCCCTGTTTGTTGTTCTCCCAGGGGCGACGATAACAAACTGCCGGGTTCGATAAATTCGATTTGCCCGACGCCTTGATTAGGAAAAACTACGCCGCTGCTACTGCCGTCGCTGAAGCAGGAAGGCCACGGTCGCCAGCACCACCGAAACAATCATGATCAAGGT
>NZ_RZRK01000089.1:0-11905 GCF_003997835.1 Mesorhizobium sp. M7A.F.Ca.CA.004.12.1.1 | reverse complement strand
CCACCGCACCACGCAGCATCGGCGCGATCGACGCCGGTGTCGCGAGCTTTGCCGGCAAGGCTGCCTTTGCCGCCTTCGGCTTGCCGCTTGCGGCAATGAAGTCCTCGGCGACATTCACATAATGGATCATCCGGTCGTAGGCCTGTTTGGCGTCGTCGCCGAAGGTGAAAATGCCGTGCTTGTCGAGGATCAGGCCTTCGACATCAGGGTCGGCGTCGAAGATATCTGCGGCCGCCTTGGCGAGGTCGAAGCCGGGCATGATGTAAGGCACGTAACCCATCTTGCTGCCGAACACCGTCTTCACCAGCGGCTTGGAGTCCTCCTGGTCGACGATGGCGAGGATGGCGGTCGAGTGCGTGTGGTCGACGAATTTGTGCGGCAGGAAGGCATGCAGCAGCGTCTCGACCGACGGGTTGGGCGAGGACGGATCGATGAGGTTGACGCGTTGCAGGGCAACCATGTCCTCGTCGGCCAGCCTGTTCAGCGCGCGCGCCTTGAGCAGCGGCTTGAGCTTGACGGCCGGCAGGCCCTGCGGCTCGATGATGCCCATGTCCCAGCCGCTGCCCTTGACGCACAGCACGTCCCACTGGTCGCCGACGAGGTCGGTTGCCGTCGTCTTGCAAGAGGTGTTGCCGCCGCCATGCAGGACCAGCCGTGGTTCGCCGCCGAGCAGCCGGGTCGTGTAGACGCGCAGCGCCAGGTCGCGGCCGACACCCTTTTTCGCGTAGTCGGCGACGAGTTTTTCGGCTGTTTCGTCATTCCACAAATTGTTCATGTTCGCTTCGTCCGGTTGTTTGTTTTGATGGTGAAACAGGATTGCCGCGACGCTTTGATGACAATGCGCCGGCGGCGGAGAGGAGGATTTCTAGGAGGCCTTTTCTGTCGTGGCAGCCGCATGATCCAGGAGCCGCTGCGCCATGTGCGCGCCGACCACCAGATGCGTGCAAAGGCCGCCCGCGATCGCCGCGAGCAGCGGTTCGAACTTGCTGTCCTCCTGCACCACCACCAAACGCCTGGCGATGGCGCGCAGCGAGGCAAGCTCGGCGGAGATCACCCGGCGGTTATAACTGCAGCCGAGCACCTTGCCTTCGGCGTCTATGATCTGCCCGGCAATCACGCCGGCAGCGCCTTGGCTGCGCAGATCCGCCATTTCTCTTGGCGTCAGCGCGCCGCATTTGACCAGATGGCTGTCGGCGTCGACCGCGCCGACCGAGTATAACGCCAGGTCGCATTCGCTGACACCCGACAATTGTTCCCGGATCACCGGCTCGGCACGCAGCGCCCGCGCGAGTTCTTCCGTCGACAGCACCAGCGGCGCGTAGAAATTGAGCCCCTTGGCGTTGAGCCGCCGGGCGATCTCCATGGTGCATTGGTCGGGGCGATAGGAATAGGGTGCGCCGAGATTGCCGCAGAGCTGCACCACTGTGACATCCTGCAGATCGGCATAGGACATCACGTCGGCGATCATATAGACGGTGCGGCCCCAGGCGACGCCGATGCGGTCGCCCTTCTTGACCAGTTCGAGAAAGACGCTTGCCGCCAGCACGGCGATTTCCGTCGACGGGTCGGCAATATGATCATTCTCCGGTGCGATCCAGACGGCGTCGAGGCTCAACGCATCCTCGAGCTTGCGCGCCAGCACGTCGTCGGTGAAAAGCTGGGTCGAAGTCGAGATGTTGACGATGCCGGTCTCGCGCGCCTTGCGCAGATACATGGCGACCGAGGCACGGGAAATGTTAAGCTGGCTCGCCACCTGGTCCTGCCGCAGGCCATGGGCATAGTAGAGCCAGGCGGCCTTGTGGATGAGTTGTTCTGCCGGTCGGATCGCCATGCCGTCTCCTCGGCTGACATTATTCACGGCTCTCGACAAAAGTCAAACTGGGCAGAGGTATGCGATACTCCCGCTTACGCTGAATCTGGTTCATCATTGCGCCGAATGCGCTCTGTCGTGGCATCGTTTGTGGTGACGCGGACCGAGCCTATGACTAGAACGTCTGAAAGAAATCGGGGAGCATGGGATGGGCAGTCCTTACGAACAGGATCTCGACAAGAACGCGGCCAACCATCAACCGCTGACACCGCTCACCTATCTTGAGCGCGCGGCCAAGACCTATCCCGACCATCTCGCCATCATTCATGGCCACCAGCGTATCGACTATCGCACCTTCTGGCAGCGGTCGCTGAAGCTTGCCTCGGCGCTCGACAGGCGCGGCATCGGCAAGGGCGACACCGTCACCGTCATGCTGTCAAACACGCCGCCGATGCTGGAGGCGCATTTCGGCGTGCCGATGACCAAGGCGGTGCTGCATTCGCTCAACACCCGCCTCGATGCCGCGGTCATCGCCTTCCAGCTCGATCATGCCGAGACCAAGGTGCTGATCGTCGACCGCGAATTCTCCGGCGTTGTCAGGCAGGCCCTGGAACTGGCCAAGGTCAAGCCGCTGGTCATCGACTATGATGATCCCGAATACGCCGACGACGCGCCGTATCCGAAGGGCGAGCGGGTTGGCACGCTGGACTATGAGGCGTTTGTTGCAGGCGGCGCCGAGGATTTCGCTTGGTCGATGCCCGACGATGAGTGGGACGCCATCTCGCTCAACTACACTTCCGGAACGACAGGCAATCCGAAGGGCGTCGTCTACCACCATCGCGGTGCCGCGCTGATGGCCTACACCAACACCATTCATGCGGGCATGGCCAAGCACGCCGTCTATCTCTGGACGCTGCCGATGTTCCACTGCAATGGCTGGTGCTTTCCCTGGACGCTCGCTGTCCAGGCCGGCACCCATGTCTGCCTGCGCTGGGTGCGGCCGAAGCCGATCTACGATGCGATTGCCGATCACGGCGTCACCCATCTGTGCGGCGCCCCGGTCGTCATGTCGGTGCTGATCAATGCCAGGGAGGAGGACAAGCGCGAATTCCCGCAGACTGTCACCTTCAACACCGCGGCAGCTCCGCCACCGGAAGCGGTGCTGTCGGGGATGGCCGATGCCGGCTTTGCCGTCACCCACCTCTACGGCCTGACCGAGACCTATGGTCCGGCGGTCGTCAACGAATGGCATGGCGCTTGGGATGATCTCGAAAAGGGCGAGCGCAGTGCCAGGAAGGCGCGGCAGGGCGTGCGCTATGCGGCGCTCGAAGGCCTGACCGTCATGGACCCCGAGACGATGCGGACCACACCGGCCGATGGTGAGACCATCGGCGAGGGCATGTTCCGCGGCAACATCGTCATGAAAGGCTATTTGAAGAACCGCAAGGCGAGCGACGAGGCCTTCGCCGGCGGCTGGTTCCACTCCGGCGATCTCGGCGTCATGCACCCCGATGGCTACATCCAGCTCAAGGACCGCTCCAAGGACATCATCATCTCCGGTGGCGAGAACATTTCCTCTATCGAGGTCGAGGACGCGCTCTACAAGCACCCGTCGGTTGCCTCTTGCGGCGTCGTCGCCAGGCCCGACGACAAATGGGGCGAGGTGCCTGTTGCCTATGTCGAGCTGAAGCCCGGCAAGGCCGCGACCGAAGCCGAGATCATCGATCATTGCCGCGCGCTGCTTGCCCGGTTCAAGGTGCCGAAGGCGGTCATCTTCGCCGAAATCCCGAAGACCTCGACCGGCAAGATCCAGAAATTCCGGTTGCGCGAGATGGCGAGGGGGACTTAAGCCTCGTCGCTGCTCTCCTCCAGTTACGACCTTTGCGATTGGGCAAAGCCTCCGCGACTTTCGTCGGTTCCCTGTCACCATCTGTCATCATTCGTACGTGTACACCGAATCCGCATTGACAGGTCGCTCTTTTCAATTTACGAGTGACGAAAATCGAAATTCATCACTCGTAAATCGATAGAGGATCATGTCCGAAGCCGCCACCATAGTCGCCGAAGCCGCCCGACAGGAAAATGTAACGCGCATTCTCGATTGCGCCGAGCGCCTGTTCCGGCACTATGGCTACGGCAAGACCAATGTCGCCGACATCGCGCGTGAGCTCGGCATGTCGCCCGCCAACATCTACCGTTTCTTCGCCTCCAAGGTCGAAATCCACCAGGCCGTCTGCGGCCGTATGCTCGGCGCCAGCTACAAGATGGCCTACGAGATTTCGCGCCTGCCGATCAGCGCCGAGGAGCGGCTTCGGCGTTACGTGCATGCGCAATACAAGATGACGATGGAGGTCATGCTCGACGACCAGAAGGTCCACGAGATGGTCATCGTCGCCCTCGAACGGGACTGGAGTGTGATCGACAAGCATGTCGACAGCATTCACGACCTGTTTGCGGAGGTGATCCGCGACGGCATCGAGGCCGGTGAGTTCAGACAACAGGACCCGGTGACCGCGTCGCGCTGCTTCGGTGCCGCAACGGTCATCCTGTGCCATCCGCAAATGGTTGCGCAGTGCCTTGCCAAGACCAACCGGGCGATGCCCGACGATCTGATCGACTATGCGATCAGAGCTCTGAAGTAATAGCCCCCGCCAGCCGGTTGTCGACCATTCATCTCCAGTCGGAGTACCAAGATGTCTTTGTCCAATTCCATCCTTCGCAAGCTGCCAGTTGCCGGCCTGATCGTCGCCACTCTCGGGCTTGCCGGCTGCAGCCAGGAAAAAGCCGAAGTCAAGGATATCATCCGTCCCGTCAAGGTTGTCGAGATCGCGAAGGTGCACGACACCCGCACGCTCTCCTATTCCGGCTCGGTGCGAGCCCGCACCGAGAGCGCTCTGGCGTTCCGCGTCAATGGCAAGATCACCGAGCGCCTCGTCGATATCGGCCAGCATGTGGCCGCGGGCGATGTGCTCGCCCGCATCGATCCCATTGACTACGACCTCTCGGTCAAGAGCGCGCAGGCAGCGCTCGATGCCGCCGAGCGGCAGGTCGAGACTGTGGAGCTTGCCCGCAAGCGAGCCGAGCAGCTTTTTGCCAAGAATTTTGCCCCGAAATCACAGCTCGAACAGGCGACCTTGACCTATGACCAAGCGGTCGCCACGCGTGATTCCGCCCTTTCGACACTTGCACAGGCGAAGAACCAGGTCGGCTATACCGATCTCAAGGCCGACAGGGATGGCATCGTCACCACGGTCAGTGCCGACGTCGGTCAGGTCGTCGGTTCCGGTACGCCGGTTGTCACTGTCGCCGTCGACGGCGAGAAGGAAGTGCTGATCGCCGTCCCCGAAATGGAAATCGCCGAATTCAGGCCGGGCAAGGCAGTCAAGGCGGGCTTCTGGTCCGACGATGCGCTGGCGCTCGATGGCAAGGTCCGCGAAGTCGCCGGTAGCGCCGATCCGCAGTCACGCACCTTTGCCGTCCGCGTCAGCCTGCCAAACGATCCGCGTGTGCTGCTCGGCATGACCGCCAGCATCGAAGCCTCGGCGGCCAATGAGCGGCAGCTGGTCTCGATCCCGCTGAGCGCATTGGCCGAGCAAGGCACCCAATCGATCGTCTGGACCGTCGATCGTGGCGCCGACACCGTTCATGCCCGTCCGATCAAGGTTGCCGAGTTCGCCGCCGATGGCGTGCGTGTCGCAGAGGGTTTGAAACCCGGCGATGTCGTGGTCGCCGCCGGCACGCAATTCATGACCGAAAACCTGAAGGTGAAGCTCGCTGGTGATGCGGCGCTGCAATCGGCATCCGCGGCAGACGGCGACGCCAAGCAGGTGCGCTGACGACAGACAACCGGCTGCGCGTTCCCGCAGTCGTTGGTTTCCGGGCGGCAGGCGCCCGACCGAGACGCTCGATTGATGTAACCCCCACATCGATCTCGCGTCCCACCGCGATGAGTGCTTCTCCGCTCGGAGAGCCTTGCCGCCCGGAAGCCACTATGAACCCTCGATTTTGTTGCGCTAGATAGATGGACCAGCGTCGATGACCAATTCCACGGAAGAGAAGCGGCCCTTCAACCTGTCGCGCTGGGCAATCGGCCATCCCGCCATTGCGCGGTTCCTGTTCGGCCTGATCATCATTTCCGGCGCGCTCGGCCTGATGCGTATGGGCCAGAAGGAAGATCCCGATTTCACCTTCCGGATCATGGTCGTCCAGGCGATCTGGCCGGGCTCCTCGATCAAGGAGATGGAAGACCAGGTCGTCAACAAGATCGAACGCAAGCTGCAGGAAACGCCGCATCTCGATTTCGTGCGCTCCTTCACCCGCGCCGGCAGCGCCATCATCACCGTGCAGATCAAGGGCGACACCAACACCGCCGAGGTGACCGACGCGTTCTACCAGGTGCGCAAGAAGGTGGGCGATATCCAGGGCGACCTGCCGCAGGGCCTGCTCGGCCCGTATTTCAACGACGAGTTCGGCGACACCTTCATCACCTTGCATTCGATCAGCGGCGACGGCTTCAGCTATCCCGAACTGAAGAAGTTCGCCATCCAGGCGCGCGACATGCTTTTGACGACGCCCGGCGTCGAGAAGGCCGTCATCATCGGCGACCAGCCGGAAAAGCTCTATGTCGACGTCTCGTCCAAGGCCCTGGCCGAACGCGGCCTGACGCTGACCGATCTGCAGAATGCGATCAAGGGACAGAACAATGTCGACCCGGCCGGCTCCGTCGATACCGGCACCAACTCGGTACGCATCTCCGTCGAGGGCGATGTCGGCAAGGTCGAGGATATCCGGAACCTGCGCCTGCGCGCCGGCGGCCAGGTCACAAGGCTGGGCGACATCGCCACGGTGACCTCGGGGCTGGAAGATCCGTTCCAGCGCAAATACCGCTTCAACGGTCACGACAGCGTGCAGTTGGGCGTCGTCATGGCCAAGGGCTTCAAGGTTACCGACGTCGGCAAGGATGTCGAGGCCACCTACAAGCGCTTCGAAGAGGCGCTGCCCTACGGCGTTGCGGTCGACCAGATCTCCGACCAGCCGGGCGTCGTCACCGATGCGGTGGCCGAGTTCATGCATGCGCTCGGCGAAGCGTTGCTGATCGTGCTCGTCGTCTCGTTCCTGTCGATAGGCTGGCGTTCTGGCCTGGTCATCGCCATCGCCATCCCGCTGGTGCTGGCTGCGACCTTCGCCATCATGTACGAACTCGGCATCGACCTGCAGCGCATCTCGCTCGGCGCGCTGATCATCGCGCTCGGTCTTCTGGTCGACGACGCGATGATCGTCGTCGAGATGATGGAGCGCAAGCTGGAGGAGGGGATGGTCAAGGTCGAGGCGGCGAGTTTTGCCTATTCCTCGACCGCCTTCCCGATGCTGACCGGCACGCTGATCACCACAGCCGGCTTCATTCCGGTCGGCTTCGCGGCCTCGACCGCCGGCGAATATGTCCGCACCCTGTTCTATGTCGTCGGCATCGCGCTGATCGTCTCCTGGTTCGTCGCGGTCTATTTCACGCCATGGCTCGGCAACATGATCCTCAAGCAGCGCAAGCATGCCGGCAGCCATCACGATGTCTTCGACACGCGTTTCTACCGCCGGCTTCGTGCTACCGTCAGCTGGGCCGTGCGCCATCGCATCATCGTCCTGGTGATGACGCTGGTCACCTTCGGCACCAGCCTGTGGGCTTTCCAGTTCATTCCGCAGAACTTCTTCCCGCAATCGTCGCGGCCGGAAATCCTCGTCGACCTTTGGCTGCCGGAAGGCACCAGCATCAAGGAAGTCGAGGCGCAGGCCAAGGCGCTCGAAACCAAGATGATGGACGACAAGGACAAGCGTTTCATCGCCACCTATATCGGCGAAGGCGCGCCGCGCTTCTTCCTGCCGCTGGACCAGCAGCTGAGCAACCCCAACTTTGCCCAGCTGCTCGTCATGGCCAATGACGAACCGGCCCGCGAACGGCTGATCGTCAAGTTGCGCACCGTTCTGGCTGAAGACTTCCCATCCATCCGTGCCAAGGTCGATCGTCTGTTCCTCGGCCCGCCGACCGGCTGGCCGGTGCAGATGCGCGTCATGGGGCCGGATCGCCAGGAGGTGCGCCGCATCGCCGACCAGGTGAAGGCGAAGTTCCGTGAGGATCCGCTGCTTGGCGCCGTGCATGATGACTGGCTGGAGCCGGTTCCGGCGATGAAGCTGGTCATCGATCAGGATCGTGCCCGCGCACTCGGCGTCACCTCGCAGCGCATCCGCCAGATGCTGCAGGCGGCGATGTCCGGCGCGCCGCTCGACGACTTCCGCGACGGCGAGGAGACGGTGTCCATCGTCGCCCGCGAGCCGGATGCCAGCCGCAGCCTGCTGTCCTCGGTCGACTCGGTCTATATCCCGACCGACTTCGGTGGCTTCGTGCCGCTGTCGCAGGTTGCCAAGGTGGTGCCGGTGCTGGAGCAAGGCATCGAGTGGCGCCGCGACCGTCTGCCGACCATCAGTGTGCGGGCAACGCTGCCCGACGGCGTGCAGTCCAATGACGTCGTCACCAAACTGTACAAGGATATGCAGGGCCTGCGTGACGGATTGGCGCCAGGTTACAAGGTCGAGATCCAGGGCGGTGCGGAGGATTCGGCGGAAAGCCAGGCTTCGATCGCCGCCAAGGCGCCGATCATGCTGGCCGTCATCGTCGTGCTTTTGATGATCCAGCTGCAGAACTTCGGCAAGGCGATGCTGGTGCTGGCGACCGGTCCGCTTGGCATTATCGGTGCTGCCGCGGCACTCTTGATCAGCGGCGCGCCGTTCGGCTTTGTCGCCATTCTCGGCGTCATCGCGCTGCTCGGCATCATCATGCGCAACTCGATCATCCTGGTCGACCAGATCGACCAGGACATCGCCGCGGGCATGGACCGCTACGAGGCGATCATCGGTTCGGCCGTTCGCCGTTTCCGGCCGATCACGCTGACGGCGCTGACGGCGGTGCTGGCGCTGATCCCGATCTCGCGCGGCGTCTTCTGGGGTCCGCTCGCCTACGCCATGATGGGCGGCATCCTCGTTGCCACGGTGCTGACCATCCTGGTCCTGCCTGCCGGCTACGCCCTGTTCTTCGGCCGGGAGCCGAAGAAGCGCGGGGCGGAGGGGCGGACCGACGATCTGGAACTGAGCCAGGAAGCCGAAAAGCCGCAACTGGCGCTGGCCGCCGAATAGACCGATCACGCCAGTCGAAAAGGATCGGGCGCGCCGAAGCGCGCCCGATCCTTTTCACTTTTACGAGGTCAGATGACGAAGAACCAGTTGGCGAGCAGCATCACCACCACGCCGGCGACCAGGGTCAGGTAGGGCAGTATGCCCGCCTTTTTGACCGAGAGGTCGGCCCCCGTCATGCCGAGATCGGCCAGCATGTGGTCGGGGAACTTGCCCTTGTCCTGGATGTAATGGCGGAAGCAGAACACCGGGATGATCAGGGCTGCCGTGATCAGGCCGGCCCACAGCGCCATCGGGTTCCAAACTTTGGCTCCCGCGCCCATGAAGATCATGTTGACATAGGCGAAGATCGCGCCGACGCCGAGCAACCAGCTCGGTGCTTTCCAAGGCCGGGCGATATGGCCGTTGTCGATGCGGTGGATCCAGCCGGCATTGAGGTTGAGGAAGTTGAAGATGATATAGCCGCAGTTCGACACGGCGAGGATGAAGAAGAAGCTCGTCGCGTCGGCAGAGGCGATGGCCAGCACGATCAGGTTGAAGACGAGATCGGTCCACATTGCCCGCGTCGGCGCGCCATGTTCGTTGACATGGCTGAGATAGCGCGGCAGCCAGCCATCGACCGAGCCCTGGTAGAGCGTGCGTGAAGAGCCGGCCATGGCCGTCATGATGCACAGAACCAGAGCCAGGATCATCAGCATCACCAAGAGGCTGTGGATCAGCGCCCCGCCGCCGACCATGCCGGCCAGCGCGTCGGCGACACCGGAGCCGTCGACGATCGGTGTCGCCAGCATGCCGTTGAGGCCAAGCACGCCCTGGAAGGTGAACGGCACCAGGATGAACAGCAGCATGCACAAAAGGCCGGAATAGAAGATGGCCTTGAACGTGTCGGTGCCCGGGTTCTTGAACTCCGAGGTGTAGCAGACGGCGGTCTCGAAGCCGTAGGTCGACCAGGCGGCGATGAACATGCCGCCAAGCACCAGCGTCCAGCCGGCAATGTTCCAGGCGCCGGGCTCGGGCGCGTAGGCTGCCGCCAGCGGCACCAGCGGCGAAAAATTCGCCCAGTTGATCTGGCCGGTGACGATCGGCACGACGCCGACGATCAGCATCGGGATGATGACCAGCAGGCCGATATATTTCTGCACGTTGGCAGTGCCGAGGATGCCGCGATGCTGGATGGCGAAGATGATCAGCATCAGCACCGCGCCGATGAAGAAGGTCGCGTTGAGGGTGAACGAGACCGGCCCCAGCGTGTGGCTGTAGAGCGTCCAGTTGCGGATCACCGGCGTTGCCGCGGTGGTCACCGCCGTGATGGCGTCGGCAGCACTCGTCCCGGCATGCGCGGCGATATAGGCGACGACTTCGGGCGAGGCATCGGTGAACAGCGGCACCGGCGCCAACGCGTTGAGGATATAAGCTGCGGCGATCGAGCAGCCGAGCGACAGCACCGGCGACCAGGCGAACCAGTTGCACCAGACCGACAGCGGCGCGATGAACTTGGAATAGCGCAGCCAAGCGGTGGCGCCGTAGATCGACGCGCCGCCCGACTTGTTCGGAAACAGGCCGGCGATTTCGGCATAGGTGAAGGATTGCAGGAAGCCCATGATCATGGAGAAGATCCAGATCGCGAAGGCCAGCGTGCCGGTCGTGCCGGCAATGCCGCCGATCGAGAACAGGACGAGGGCAGGCACGCCGCTCGCCACCCAGAAGGCGCCGCGCCAGTCGATATTTCGGTGCAACTTGCCTTCGGCAAGCGGCTCCAGGACAGTCGTTATCGTGCTCATATGTCTCTGTTCCCCATTTTGATGTTCCCCGTTCGTGACCGCCGCGGCTTCGCTAGGCTCACCATCGACGCATGCATTGATCGACTGCTGGTGTTTCCACTCAGTCGTATTTTTTTCTTAGGAGTGAAGATTGATCCGGCGCGCTTTCACGTCAAGCGAATTGTCGCGCCGTGCACATCACGCTTGCGAAACATGTCAGCTTCACACTGGCGGGCAGGATTGTTCGGAAAAGGACCAGGGGTCTGGAAACGAAAAACCCGCCGGAGGCGGGTCCCGGCGCAAATCAGCACCATGGACGAATATGTAGCATAGCTGCCCTCAGCAGGTCAAGAAAAAATTCCTATCAGGCTGCCAGCACGGCCTCACTGTCTTCGGAGGAAGGCCGTCAGGAGCGTGGTTTGATCTTTTGCGGATCGTAGTGGGCGAAGGCGACGACGCGCGCCAGCAGCCGTTTGGCATGGCCGTCGAGCTTGCCGATCTCGACCTCGGTACCGACAGCCGAATGGGTGACGTCGAGCCTGGCCAGCGCGACGGTCTTGTTCAACACCGGCGAGCGCATGCCCGACGTGACCACGCCGATCTGGGCGCGGCCGACATGCACGCAATCGCCATGGCCGACGTCGACATTGGCGTCGATGTCGAGGCCGACCAGCTTCGTCTGCGGGTGCTCCTTGCGGCGGATCAGCGCCTCGCGGCCGATGAAATCGTCGGTCTTGCTCTTCAGCGGCACGGTGAAGCCGATGCCGGCCTCGAACGGATCGGTCTGGTCGGAGAATTCGTAGCCGGCGAAGATCAGCCCGGCCTCGATGCGCACCATGTCCAGCGCCTGCAGCCCCATCGGCTTCAGCCCATGCGGCTGGCCGGCTTCCCAGATGGCGTCGAACACCTTTTCGGCGTCGCGCGGATGGCACCAGATCTCGTAGCCGAGTTCGCCGGTATAGCCGGTGCGCGAGACGACGACCGGAATGCCGTTGCCGCCACCAATGCGGGCGACGGCGAAGCGGAACCATTCGAGCTCGTCGATCGACGGCTGCAATGGCGAAGTCCAGATCACTTCTCGCAGGATGTCGCGGCTCTTCGGACCCTGGACGGCGACGTTGTGCATCTGGTCGGTCGACGAGCGCACCAGCACGTT
>NZ_RZRK01000899.1:0-2390 GCF_003997835.1 Mesorhizobium sp. M7A.F.Ca.CA.004.12.1.1 | reverse complement strand
CCATGCGGCACACGACAATGTCGGCTCCTATCTGGCAGGCCGTATGGACGGCGTTTGCCTCGGGGATGCTGGTAAGGCGCAGGCAACGCAGCTTGGCTGCCGCATGGCCCGGGAGCCGATTGCAGCGATCTTGTGCAGCCCGCGCGAGCGGACCCGGGAGACGGCCCTGCCAATCGCGTTCGCCTGCGGCGTCGGGGAAATCGCGATCTGTGCCGAACTCGACGAGATCGACTTCGGCGACTGGTCGGGAAAGACCTTCGATGAGTTGAGCGGCAACGCCGGCTGGCGAGCCTGGAACGACCAGCGGCAGGAGGCCAGGACACCAAACGGCGAAACCATGCTGGATGTCCAGCAGCGCGTCGTCGCGGTGATGAACGCTGTCCACGAGCAGCATCAGAATCAGTGTGTCGCCCTGGTCAGCCACGCCGATGTGATCAAGGCCGCCGTCTGCAAAGTCCTTGGCTTGCCGGCCGGCGACTGCTTTCGCTTCGACATCGATCCCGCCTCGATCACCACGATCGTGTCGGGCGACTGGGGGGCGAAGCTGATCCGATTGAACGAAGTTGCCTGACGAGGATTTGCCGGATGCAGATGGTCATTTTCGGTCTTACCGTCACGTCTTCATGGGGTAACGGCCATGCCACCTTATGGAGGGGACTGATCAGAGCCCTCGCCCGGCGCGGCTGGTCCATCACCTTCTTCGAACGCGACACACCCTACTATGCCGGAACGCGCGATGTTGATCATCTGGACGGCGGCAACATCGTGCTCTATCCGGACTGGGAGGATATCCGCCGGGTCGCGGAGCAAACGATCAAACGATCGGATGTCGTTATCGTCACCTCTTATTGTCCCGATGCCGTGGACGCCTCGCGGCTGGCGCAGCAGGCAGGGCGCGGACTGCGGGTCTTCTACGATCTGGACACTCCGGTCACGCTTGCCCGCATCGAACAAGGTGAGCGTCCACCCTATTTCGGCCCCGAGGGTCTTGCCGATTTCGACCTCGTCCTGAGCTACACAGGCGGCTCGGCGGTCGACGCGCTGAAGGCGGTTCTGGGCGCGCGTCACGTGGTGCCGCTCTATGGGCATGTCGATCCGGATCAACACCGGCCGGCTACGCCGCGGGCCGAGTTCAAGGCCGATCTCTCCTATCTCGGAACCTACGCGCCCGATCGCCAGGCGGCCGTCGAGAATCTGCTGGTTCGCCCAGCTGCGCGCTTGGCGGACCAGCGCTTCATCATCGGCGGCGCACAATATCCGCAGGAATTCCCGTGGAGCGACAACATCTTCTTCGTCAGGCACCTTCCGCCGGCCGATCACCCGGCGTTTTTCTCATCCTCTCGTCTGACACTGAATGTGACCCGCGAGGCGATGGCGCAAAAGGGCTGGTGCCCTTCGGGCCGGTTGTTCGAAGCAGCGGCATGTGGAGCGCCTATCGTAACCGACACATGGCCGGGCCTAAGCAGCTTCTTCGAACCCGGCAGCGAGATCCTGCTGGCCCACGACACCGATGACGTGGTCGCGGCGCTCGCCTTACCCGCAGGAGAACTCGATGCTATCAAAACCCGTGCGCGCCAACGGGTTCTCGACGAACACACCTCTGGCCGGCGCGCGGCGGAGCTGGACCAGATTCTAAACGACGCCTTTCAAAGATCTCCCGGCGAACCGATGATGGAAGCAGTCTGATGTTGGGCATTGTGCCCGCTGCCGGGCGCGGCAGCCGCATTCAACCGCTCGGCTTCTCGAAAGAGCTGCTGCCGGTCGGCAGCCGGATCGATGGACAGACCGAGCGTCCCTGCGCCGTGAGCGAGTATCTGGTGCGGCGGATGGTGCACGCTGGTGTCGACAAGATCTGTTTCATCATTGGATCGGGCAAATCCGACATCCTCGAATATTACGCTGCCGGCTATGGTGACGCCGCGGCTCTCTTCGTGGTGCAGCCCAATCCCGTTGGACTTTGCGATGCGATTTTTCGGGCAGCGCCTCTCGTCGCGTCCGATGAGGTCGTCCTGGTCGGCCTTCCCGACACGATCTGGTTTCCCGAGGACGGCTTCTGTCATTTGCCTGACGATCAGCTTTCATTTCTGCTCTTCCCGGTGGATCGTCCGGAATTCTTCGACGCCGTCGTTGTCGATGACCACGAGCGCGTGATCGAAATCCAGGTCAAGCAACAGGACGCCGCCACGAACTGGGTTTGGGGTGCGTTCAAGATGCCGGGCCAGATCCTGCATCAGCTTGCGGCACTCTGGCGTGAACGGGAATGCCGTGACGAATATATCGGCACGTTGGTCAACGCCTACCTTGCGGCCGGAGGTCAAGCCTCCGGCGTCAAGGCTGGGTCGGCCTATGTCGATGTCGGCACGTTCAACGGCTATCGCACGGCTCTGCGG
>NZ_RZRK01000898.1:0-2391 GCF_003997835.1 Mesorhizobium sp. M7A.F.Ca.CA.004.12.1.1 | reverse complement strand
GGCACGGTGGAAATATGCGGCACGCGGGCGCATACGTTGAAGAAGGGCGACCCATTATTTGCGATGCTTGGTCATGACCGGGGCGGCAATGCCGAATTTGTCGTGGTCAAGGCGACGGAGGCGGCTGCGAAACCGGATCGTCTAAGCCATGTCGAAGCCGCGGCGGTGCCGCTTGCCGGCATCACTGCATGGCAGGGCCTGTTCGACCATGGCGGCCTCAAATCCGGGCAACGGGTTCTCATCCATGGCGGCGCCGGCGGCGTCGGTCATCTGGCGATCCAGTTCGCCAAGGCCGCGGGCGCGTTCGTCGCGACAACCGTTTCCGCCGAGGACGTGGTTTTCGTCCGTGAGCTCGGCGCCGATCAGACGGTCGACTACAAGAACCAGGGTTTCGAAGAGGTCGTCGATGCGGTCGACCTGGTGTTCGACCTTGTCGCGGGCGACACGCAGGACCGCTCCTGGGATGTGCTCAAGCCAGGCGGAACACTCGTTTCCACTCTTTCCGAACCGTCGCAGGAAAAGGCAAATTTGCGCCGGGCGCGTGGCGTCTCCTATCTGGCCGAACCGAATGCGGCGCATCTTGCCGAGATCGGCCGCCTCATCGAGGCCGGCAAGGTCACCCCCTTCGTGCAAGCCACGTACCCTCTTGGAGAGGTCGCCAAAGCGGAAGAACGGCTGGAAAATGAGCATGTGCGTGGCAAGATCGTGCTTGAGGTTTCCGCCTAGCGAGTTGGTGCTTCTGCCGTCCCTCTCGAACGGGTTATCCGATCCGCGCGTCGCCGTCGCTGTCCGGCACGTTCGGAAACAACACCTTCAGCTTGTGTTCCGCGCTTGCCCAACTGCGCGTGTGATGTTGCCAGAGGCACCAATTGCTCACCGCAAAGGCTAGAATGCCGACAGTCACGGCGAGACTGACTGTCGAGCCAATGACAACCTTGAGCATCACCCCGGCAAAGACACCGGCGATGGCACCGTTGACGACATTCACCATCCCTGCGGTTCCGGCGAACGCTTGCCAGGGCCTTGGCTTGAGGCCGACATCGGCCAGCAGAGCCGTTTGGTTGTCATGAGTGGAGTGAACCAGGTAGCGCGCCATCGAGGGAGTAAGCTCGGTGTAGTAGTGCCTGATGCGCGCCATGCCACGGGCGTGGACCATGTCTTCGATGGCCACCTGCACAGCCCTGACGAATGTCACCAGCCCGATGAAGTAGAGGCATGGCAACAGGATCAGGCTGAACAGCATGAAAGGAAGCCCCATCCTTGTCACCTGGGCGACGAAGGCAAGGGCGATCGTGGCGCTGGATACCGAAGTCAGGAACAAATTTGCGCGCTGATTCGCCTCCTGAATCGTCGCCGCTCTGGCGGTCCCGAGCACCAAATGCTCCGTGGTCATCATCTGCAGGAGTTGCTGCCGGTTCTCGCCTTCATCGGTTTTTGTCTTCCTTGCAGGCATCGCAAAAAACCTGTTGCGGGACGCGCTCCCCCACCCAACCAACTCCTCAAAGCCGCCCACCCAAGGAACGAACTGCTTCCGAAGGGGTTCCAGCGCAACCAAGAGCCGTTCCGTGATCCCGGAGCAGAGCCGGATCACCGACCGAGCCAATTTTGCCGACAGATAGCGAAACGATTGTCCCCGAGCATCGTTTCGAAACCAGACATGAATTTGATGAGGAGGCGATGATGAGCGCTACCGGTTTGGATGTTTTTGACAGGACGCTGCAGACGACCAACATCTGGCTCGACGAGATCATGGAGGTCCGGATCGGCGGATTGCATGGCACATATTGGGCGCGGTCTTGCGGACCGTAAGGGACAGGCTGCAGATCGGGCTTGCGGCCAAACTTGGGGCGGAACTGCCGCTCCTGGTACGCGGCGCTTATTACGACCACTACCGGCCCGCAGCCGAGCCGGACAAAACGCGCTCCCTTGAAAACTTCTCGCAGCACATCGGCGAGGAATTGAAATCGATCCGCCCCGTCGATCCCGAGGAGGCGGCACGCTCGGTGTTCCGAGTTCTTGCACGGCATATTGATCTTGGCCAATCGGCCAAGGTGCGCGATGCCCTGCCGAAAGAAATCCAGGCGCTTTGGCCCGAAAGTCTCGGCGTCAAATAGCGACGCTCCCCAGGCAGCCGTGCCGAGGCTGGCGCCCCGAGGGCGTCAGTCTCGCAAACGGTTGGCGGCATGATCCTGGTGCTGCTCGGTCGCGATCTGCCTGGAGTCCAAACCGCGTTCTTTGGAATGCTGCGCCTTGTCGCGATTGGACAGAACCTGGTTTTCTTCGAGCTTGTCCTTTGGCGTTACGGTCATGGCGCCTGTGCCAGAACCCTTTCCCTGTGAACCTGCTCCGATGTGTTTCTTGCTCCCGCGTGCCATGGGCTGCCTCCAATCT
>NZ_RZRK01000897.1:0-2392 GCF_003997835.1 Mesorhizobium sp. M7A.F.Ca.CA.004.12.1.1 | reverse complement strand
GAAGCCATCAGCCGCTACATGAAGGAAGGCGAGACGCTGTCTCGCGATATCGCCTCTCGTTACGGCAACTAGGCACTCGCTCATCAACAACTATCCGGATCATTGCCGGGCACAAGCCGATATATCGGCTTGTGCCAGGCGATTTCTTGGTGCAATCCTCATGTTGCACTTCTGCAACAGTATTAACGAAACCTTACAGCGCGAAAGCGGAATTAACTCAAACTGAAGGTTTTCGCCCCGCAGGCCGCCCCAATCGGCTAAGTTTGACTCGGACTGAACGCAGCTTCGCACAAGGCAATTGGGCTTTGTAAAAGACGATCAAAAAAATGTCGTATTTACAAATACTTAATTGTCCCTGCGTGTGAAATGAACAGATCAGGCCTGATCTACATCGACGGATCGCAGCTTGAAAGGGTGGACATTCGCTTATGGAACATGGTGTCAACGACATCGACGCGCTGGTCAGGGAAGAAAAACGCCTGACCGCCGTGGAAAGCCACAGCGAGGCCTGGGCGGAAGGTCTCTCCGCCGGGATAGAGCCCGAGATCATTGCCGAAGCAGCGCTCGAAACAGCCTTCGGCGAGATGTTGCGTGCCAATGGCGAGACCTCGGCCCTTGCCCTGCTCGACCGTATGCGTGAAAAGGTGATTGCTGGCGCCTTCGAACCTGAACGGCTGCGGCACTGAACCGACGTCCGGTTCTTTGACGGCAACATGCCGCTCGGGCGTCATGCCCGGAAGCAGGGAGAAACGGGCAGTGAGTTTTTCGATGTCAGGCAAGCCGTGTGGCTTGGTCCTTCGCATCTCCTTCGCCGCTTGCTGTGCCGCGATTCCCCTGCTTGTGTGTCTCGCGAGCAGCCCCGTGTATGCACTGAGCGAAATCAAGCGCGAAGAGCTCCCCCCGACAGTCACGCCGCCGGCCGACGACGACATGTCGCCCCCCGGAAGCGCCGTGCCGATGCCCAACCCGGTTGGAACACCGCCGCCGGCCAGCCAGCCGACTGCTCCTGCCGAAGCCGAGCCGAACAGTCCGGCGGATGGCGGCGTGACCAGACCGCGCGTCGATCCGGAAACGCCGGTGCCCGAGGTCGTCTACGATCTCGGCAAGCTGCCGGAACCGGTGCGGCGCATGCACGATCTGATCGTCGAAGCCTGCAAGGGCGGCGATATCGAAAAGCTGCGGCCGTTGATCGGCACGGGCGAGAGCATGACACAGATATCGCTGACCGACATAGACGGTGACGCCATCGCCTTCCTCAAGGGCCTCTCCGGCGACCCAGACGGTCAGGAGATTCTGGCCATCCTGGAGGAGGTGCTTAATGCCGGCTACGTCCACCTCGATGCCGGCACGCCACAAGAACTCTATGTGTGGCCGTATTTCTTCGCCCTGCCGCTGGACAAGCTGGACGCCAAGCAGCGGGTCGAGCTGTTCAAGATCGTCACCGCTGGCGATTTCAACGACATGAAGCAGTTCGGCGCTTATATTTTCTACCGTGTCGGCATCACGCCTGCCGGACAGTGGTCGTTCTTCGTCGCCGGGGATTGAGCTTTCTGCCTCTGCCCTTGCAGAGATCCGGGAGCCTAGACGGGCAATGCCTCGGAAAACTCCACCGCTTTGCCCTGGCCTGGCGTGACGATTTCCCCCTCCCACATGACACGTCGGCCTCGAATGACGGTGCCGACCGGCCAACCCGTCACTTCCCTGCCATCATAAGGCGTCCAGCCGGCTTTCGAGCCGGCCTGCGCATTGGTGATCATCTCGCGCCGCATCATGTCGACGATGGTGAAGTCGGCGTCATAGCCGGCGGCGATGCGGCCTTTCCTGGCCATGCCGAAGATCCGCTGCGGGCCATGACTGGACAGGTCGACGAAGCGCTGCAAGGTTAGCCGGCCGGCATTGACGTGGTCGAGCATGATCGGCACCAGCGTCTGCACGCCGGTCATTCCCGACGGAGAGGCCGGATACGGCTTGGCCTTCTCGGCCAGCGTGTGCGGCGCATGGTCGGAGCCGAGCACGTCGACAATGCCTTGCGCAATGCCGTGCCAGACGCCGTCGCGATGGCGGGCGGGGCGCACCGGCGGGTTCATCTGGATCAGCGTGCCAAGCCGTCCATAGTCGTCGGCGCTCAGCGTCAAATGATGCGGCGTTGCCTCGCAGGTCGCGACATCCTTGTGCTGTTCGAGGAACAAGATCTCCTCGGCCGTCGAGATGTGCAGGACATGGATGCGGGCACGCGCTTGCCTAGCGATGCGCACAAGCCGTTCGGTGCAGCGCAAGGCGGCGATTTCATCGCGCCAGACAGGGTGCGATGCCGGATCGCCCTCGATGCGCTCGCCAAGACGCTCGCGCAGCCGGAATTCGTCTTCCGAATGAAAGGCGGCGCGGCGGCGCG
>NZ_RZRK01000896.1:0-2392 GCF_003997835.1 Mesorhizobium sp. M7A.F.Ca.CA.004.12.1.1 | reverse complement strand
AGCGAGAAGTTCTGGCACGATTATGGCCGCGCCGAAGCCCGCTATCGCGCTGCCCGCGCCTTCGTCTTCGAAGTCTGGCGCGACATCGAGGCGACGGTCGAGGCCGGCAATAGCGTGTCGACGCGGCAGATCAGCCTTGTCCATCTGGCCAAATCCGAGATTCACGAGGTTGGCGTCGATATCTGCAACTTCGCCTACCGCGCTGGCGGCGGCGCATCGCTCCGCGCCGGTGTGATCCAGCGCACCTTCCGCGAGATGATGGTAGCGGCCAACCACTTCACCATCGCGCCGTCGATCGTCACCTCGGCCGGCCGCGACATCGGCGGCGTGTGGAGCGATCGAACCTGGCAGTTCTACGACCTGATCGAGAAGAAGTAGTTGCAAGGGCCGGACAGCGGACGCCGTCCGGCCCCTTTTTCATGCTGCAGAAGAGACATGTCGATGAGCATCCCGCACCCCATGACCAACGCCTTCCGCGAAGCCTTTCGCCACCATCCGGCCGGTGTCGCGGTCATCACTGCCGATCCCGGCGACAGGCCGGTGGCGATGACCGTGTCTTCGCTGATCTCGGTAAGTGCCGCGCCGCCGGTCGTCGCCTTCTCGCTCTCGATGAAATCGACTTCGTCCGAGCCCTTGCTGCGGGCCGAGACCATGGTGATCCACCTGCTGCGCTTCACTGATATCGACCTGGCGCAGCTCTGCGCGTCCAGCGGCGCGGAACGTTTCCCGCCGGGAGGCGCCTGGGCGCGGCTGCCCACCGGCGAACCGCGCTATACCGGCGTTTCGACCTGGTTCCGCGCCCGTCGGCTCGGCGTTCTGCCGATTGAGGGCGCGACACTGGTCGCGGCCGAACTCCTTGACGGCGAGGTACAGCCGGACGAGGTCCCCCCGGAGGCGCATTCGCTTGTTTATCTCGACCGTCGCTGGCATCGCCTGCACAAGGAACTGGACGGGGTGGCTGAGCTTCTTGAGTCGTCGCGTTTTCTTTGAAGGCGCCGAAGCGGTGCGGGTTGTCCGGTCGTTGCGCAGGAACTCGCAAAGCCAGTCGAAGCGCGTTCGGCGTCAATCGTACCGTGCTCTCTGGCTCCCAGCGCGGGGTTGAAGCCTATCCGGCCAGTTGGGCACTAGCCGGAACTTCGTCCGCATCGGATGCGGTACGAGGGGATGGCAATTTTCGTCGCAGATGACGTCAGACATATCCGCAAAATATCTCACGTATTGACGTTAACTTAACATGCTACTATGGTCTTTTTACCGCGTCGGATGCGTCGCTTTTGTATCACCGTTGCTCGTTGATTGTCGTCATGCCTGTCATCCCTATCCCAACCTGCAGGTTTGCCTTGCAGCGCCCTTCACCAGTTGCTGAAAGCGGCGGCGCCCATGCCCAGTTTGCTCGGAATCGATAACGGTCTCACGGTCACCAAGGCGGTGATCTTCGATGCCGATGGCACGCAGTTGTCGGTGGCGCGCCGGCGCGTCCCGCAGTCGATGCCCCATGCGCGCTGGGTGGAGCGCGACATGGCAAGGCTATGGCAAGCCACCGCCGATGCCATCCGCGAAGCGATCGCATTGTGCGGCCGGGCCGCCAACGATATCAAGGCGGTGGCGGCGACCGCACACGGCGATGGTCTCTATTTGCTCGACAAGGATCGCCGGCCGCTAGGCCCCGGTATCCTGTCGCTTGACAGCCGCGCCGGCGAGATTGTCGAACAATGGTCGGCGGATGGGGTCTTCCAAAATGCGTTGGCGCGTACCGGACAGGCGCCGCACGTTTCGGCTCCGTCGGCGCTGCTGGCCTGGATCAGGAAGAACCAACCCGACCGCTATGGCCGCATCGGGCATATACTGGCCTGCAAGGACTGGCTGCGCTTTTGCCTGACCGGCACGATCGGCACCGACCGTACCGAGGCCAGCACCTCATTCACGGATTTCCGCACGCAGGATTACGCGCTGGAAGCGATGCGCATCTTCGAACTGGACGATCTTTTCGACGCGCTGCCGCCGATGGCGCATTCGGCCGAGATCGCCGGCCACGTTACCGCCGAGGCCGCCGACATGACCGGCCTTGCCAAGGGGACACCAGTGGCGAGCGGCCTGCATGACGTAACTGCCTCCGCACTTGGCATGGGCGGCCATGAGGAGGGTGTGCTTGCCATTGTCGCCGGGACCTATTCCATCAACGAAGTGGTCTCTTCGCAACCGCGCGTCGACCCGCGTTGGCTCTGTCGCAACGCCATCGACGCCGGCCGCTGGAACAACATGGCGATCTCGCCGGCCTCGACCGCGAACTACGATTGGTTTCTCGACACGTTCTGCCGCTCGGAACAGGAGAGGGCATCGGTCGGTGGTGGCTCGATCCACGAGGTTTTGGCAACAGAGATCGACGAGGCGC
>NZ_RZRK01000895.1:0-2393 GCF_003997835.1 Mesorhizobium sp. M7A.F.Ca.CA.004.12.1.1 | reverse complement strand
CACCACCTGCGCGTTGAGCTCCAGCTGCTTGAAGGTCAGCCCGGCCTTCTCCAGCGGCCCGCCGGTCAGCCAGCCGGCATCGACGCTCTCGTCAAGCTGTGGCGTCCAGCGTCCGGCAGTGCCGACGCAGCCGCCATCGGCATCGGGCGCGGCGCTGTAGACGGCATTGAAATTGAACGGCAAGCGCGATGCCAGCAGCTTGCCGTTCTTGCGAAAACTGTAGGCCAGGCGGTAGATGAAGCGCACCTCGCCGCAGCTCCTGTCGCCTTGCAGCAGCATGAAATCGCGACGGTCGAGCCGGTTGACGACGCCGACCAGCCGGAAGCGCGCGGCATCGGTCTTCAG
Source organism: Mesorhizobium sp. M7A.F.Ca.CA.004.12.1.1 (assembly GCF_003997835.1). Taxonomy (NCBI): domain Bacteria; kingdom Pseudomonadati; phylum Pseudomonadota; class Alphaproteobacteria; order Hyphomicrobiales; family Phyllobacteriaceae; genus Mesorhizobium; species Mesorhizobium sp. M7A.F.Ca.CA.004.12.1.1. Next base: position 2,048 of record NZ_RZRK01000895.1, on the reverse strand, counting down.
CCAGCGCATGTCCATGATGCGGCCGACATTGCCGTCTGTCACCTCGTAGAGCGGCCGCCCGCCGGCCTTCATCTCGGCGCGGAGCGCCGCAACATCGGAGGCAACGATGTCAACGATGGCGTGATAGGCGGGGGCCTCGTCGTAAAGCGTCTTTAGACCGTCCTCGCCGTCAACCCCCAAAACATCGGCGAAGCCGAAACCCCCGGCATCGAGCGCGGCGAGCACCGCCGGATTGTCGACGACGGTTACAGGGCCGACGGCGCGCGCCGTCGACGCCATGAAGACAGCGATGAGGGTGGCAAGCAGCGGAGCCAGGGCGCGGTTCATAGAACAGCCGTGCGCGCGTCGAAGAGTTCACGCAACACCGGCAGCAGCGCCAGCGGCAGATCCTCGGCGATCAGGCCGGGTCCGAACCGGCTGCCGGTTTCGGCGTGTAGCCACACCGCCGCGCAGGTGCCCTCGAAGGGCGGCATGCCTTGTGCGAGCAGACCGGCGATGATGCCCGACAGCACGTCGCCTGACCCGGCCGTGGCCAGCCACGGAGCGCCGTTGGAGTTGATGGCTGCCTTGCCAACAGGCGCGGCTATCACCGTGTCGGCGCCCTTGTAGACGATCGTTGCGTTGGCCCGCGCGGCAGCCGCTCGCGCCTTGTCCAATTTCGACATGGTTTTGTCCCCGGCGATATCTGGGAACAAGCGGCCGAATTCACCCTCATGCGGCGTGATCACCAACACTGGAGCGTTTGGCTGACGAGCGGCTTCGAACAGCGCCTGCGGCTGATGGGCCAGAGAGGTAATGGCATCGGCATCAAGCACGATCGCTCCTCCATGGTTTGCAGTTTGCGATGCGCGTGCACCCTCCGCCAAGGTCTTGATCAGTTGCAGGGCGAAATCGCCGACCTTGGGCTTTGGCCCGAGCCCCGGTCCAAACACCAGCGCCTCGGGATGGCGCGCCGTCAGAAATTCCTGCACCTCCTCGAATGACCCCGCCTCTCGCAGCATGATCGAGGTGAGGTGTGTCGCGTTCACCTGCATGGCATTGCCAGGCGACAGCACGGTGACCGCCCCTGCCCCGCTTCTGGCGGCGGCCATCGCCGACAGCCGCGCCGCGCCGGTAGCACTGGGACCGCCGGAAAAGACGCCGACATGGCCGCGCTTGTATTTATGCGCGTCCACCGCCGGCACCGGAAATTCCCGCAACCACAGATCCGGCACATTTTCGAAGGTCGAGACGGCGAGCTGGGCGATGATGCCGTCGCCGATGCCAATATCGGCGAGCACGATCTCACCGCATTGCCCGCGCCCCGGCAGCAGCAAGTGGCCGGGCTTTTTCCGCGCGAAGGTGACGGTGACCTCGGCACGAAACGCCCTGCTCAATATTTCGCCGCTGGCTCCCGAGACGCCCGACGGCAGGTCGATCGCGACCACAGGCAGGCGCAGGGCTGTCACTGTATCGACAGCTTTCGCGGCATCGCCGGACAGCGGCTTGGACAGCCCTGCCCCATAGAGCGCGTCGATCACGATCGAGCCGAACTCGGCGTCGAAATCAGACAGCGGCCGGGACTTGACCAGGGATTCCGCGGCGGCGAGCGCCGCATCGCTTTCCGGCCTCGGCGCTCCGGATGACCAGATCGTTGTGCCGACGCCGCTGCCGGCCAGGAGGCGTGCGACGACATAGCCATCGCCGCCATTGTTGCCGGGACCGCACAGCACATGGACATGCGGCGCTGCGGGATAACGCTTGAGAATCTCGGCCGCGACCGCTTCGCCCGCGCGCCGCATCAGGCTGATTCCATCGGCCGGACCGGCCGCGATCGTCAGCCGATCAGCCTCGCTCATTTCGGCCGGGGAAAGAAGTTCGTTGCTCATGGATTGCCGATCCGCATGCTATCAAGCATTGTCCAATTTCGATCCTAAGCAAACAAGGGGGAGTTGCCGAGATCTGCAGCCATAACGTCGGCACGAAGGCATTGCGGGCAGAAAATTGCCTGCGGGATAGGCGATATGCCTGATTTTTGTGCGGACGCAGGTGCTGGCGCTGTGTAGGCT
>NZ_RZRK01000894.1:0-2395 GCF_003997835.1 Mesorhizobium sp. M7A.F.Ca.CA.004.12.1.1 | reverse complement strand
GCGCTGGAGGACAAAATCGCCTTCCAGGGCGGCGACACCATCGCCGCTTTCATCATGGAGCCGGTTCTCGGCGCCGGCGGCGTCATCGTTCCGCATGAGAGCTTCATGCCACTGGTGCGTGAGATCTGCGACCGCCACGAGATCCTGCTGATCGCCGACGAGGTGGTGACGGGCTTCGGCCGCACCGGCGCATGGTCGGGCTCGCGTCTGTCCGGCGTGAAGCCGGATTTCATGACCATCGCCAAGGCGATCACGTCAGGCTATTTCCCGCTCGGCGCGACCTTGATCGGCGGAAAAGTCGCCGATGTCTTCGAGGCCGACAAGACCAGTTTTGGTGCGATCGGCCACGGCTATACCTATTCCGGCCACCCGGTCGGCTGCGCGGCGGGTCTGGCGGCGCTTGCCGAGACCAAACGGCTTCGCCTGAACGAGAACGCGGCGGCACGGGGCGTCGAACTCGCGGCCACGCTGGAGGGGCTGAAGGCCAGGCATGCGATCGTCGGCGATGTCAGGTACAAGGGCCTGATGGCGGCGCTGGAGCTGGTCTCGGACCGCACGACGAAAAAGCCGGCCGACAAGAAGACCATGGCCGTGGTTTCGGAGGCCGCCTATGAGGCCGGCGTCATGCTGCGTGTGTCGGGCAACACCATCATCCTGTCGCCGCCGCTCATCATCACCGCCGCCGATGTGACGAAGATTGGCGAAGCGCTGGATGCAGGCCTATCGAAGGCCTGACGGGTTAGCTGGACACAACGGAGTTTCAAGACGCAATGAGCCAATCGCAAGAAGCACTGGTTAGCCGGCGTTCCCGCCTGCTCGGCGCGAAATCGCAATTGTTCTACGACGAGCCCGTGCATCTGGTGCGCGGCGAAGGCGTCTGGCTCTACGATGCCGATGGTCGGAAATATCTCGACGCCTACAACAATGTCGCACATGTCGGCCACTGCCACCCGCATGTGGTCGAAGCCCTGTGCCGGCAGGCCAGCCTGCTCAACACCCACACGCGCTATCTGCACACCGCCATCCTTGATTATGTCGAGCGGCTGACCGCGACCTTCGATGCCAGCCTGTCGTCCGCCATCCTGACCTGCACCGGCAGTGAGGCCAACGACATCGCGCTGCGCATGGCGCAGGCCGCAACCGGCCGCATGGGCATCATCGCCACCGACGCCACCTACCATGGCAACACCACGGCGGTTTCGCAGCTCAGCACCCGCATGCCGCCGGTCGGCGGCCGCGCGCGCCAAGTGCGGCTGGTGCCGACGCCCGACAGCTATCGCCATCCCGATGCGACGGCCGACGGCAAGGCCTTTGGCGATGCGGTGCGGGGAGCCATCGCCGCGCTGGCAAAGGACGGCATCGGCCTGTCCGGCATCATTTTGTGCCCGCTGCTCGAAAATGAAGGCTTCCCGACGCTTCCCAGCGGATTTTTCGAAGACGCCGTGGCGGCGGTGCGTGAAGCGGGCGGGTTGGTCATCGCCGATGAGGTGCAACCTGGTTTCGGCCGTACCGGCAGCCATTTCTGGGGCCACCAGCGCGCTGGCTTCGTGCCCGACATCGTCACCATGGGCAAGCCGATGGGCAACGGCCATCCGGTCGCCGCGGTGGTCACCACCAAGGACACATTGGCGACCTTCCGCAACGCTTTCCGTTACTTCAACACCTTTGGCGGCAATCCGGTTTCCTGCGCGGTGGCCAATGCCGTCCTCGACGTCATCGAGCAGGAAGATCTCGTCGCCAACGCACGTGACGTCGGCGCCTATGCGCTCGGTCTGCTGCGCCCGCTGGCCGAGCGCCATGAATGCATCGGCGAGGTCAGGGGCGCCGGCCTGTTCTTCGGCGCCGAACTGGTTCACGACCGCGAGACGCGCGAGCCGGCGCCCGACATTGCCGAGCAGGTCGCCAACCGCATGCGCCACCGCGGTGTGCTCATGGGCAAGACCGGGATCCACGGCAATGTGCTGAAGATCCGCCCGCCCATGCCGTTCTCGCGCGACAATGCCGACGTCCTGATCGGCGCCCTCGACGAGGTGCTGGGTGAAGTCGGCGGAGTGAAGGCGTGAACGCTGTTTCCACGCAATCCGAGCCCGAGACGGCAGCCGATGTCACCGAGCTTGCCAAGCGCGCGCTCGAACATTGGGGCATTCGTGAGGGTGAGCCAGAGCTGCTGAAATTCCGCGAGAACGCGGTGTTTCGCGTCATCTTGCCAACAGGCCAGCCGGCCGCCATGCGCATTCATCGGCTTGGCTATCACACGGACGCCGCCCTGCGCTCGGAACTGCAATGGATGGGCTTTTTGCAAGCGGCCGGCATCGCCACGCCATCTGCGGTCGCCACGCCGGCCGCTTGCAAAAAGCCCATCCATTGCAGTTCCGAGCGCAGGGCGGCGTCCGTG
>NZ_RZRK01000893.1:0-2404 GCF_003997835.1 Mesorhizobium sp. M7A.F.Ca.CA.004.12.1.1 | reverse complement strand
GCCTGGGGCTATGGCATCAGCCAAGTCGACCGCGCCGGTGCAGCGCGCATCGAGCCCAATCTCACCGAGCTTCCGGATTTTGCCCTGCATGTTGCCGAAGAAGGTGTCGCAGAGCCCGTGGCCGCCGTCCGTGCCCTATTGGCAGACGCGAAGCGACATGGCGCGAAGACCATCTCCAGCACGGTGACGGCCCTGGTCCAGACCGGCGGCAGGATCACCGGTGTCGACACATCGCATGGCCTGATTGCATCGGACGAGGTGGTGGTCGCGGCCGGCGTTGGCTCGCCGGAGATCGCCGCGACCGCCGGGATCAACCTGCCGATCGAAACGCCGCCCGGCCTGATCGTCCATTCGCGACCGCACGAAAAGCTGCTCAACGGGCTGGTGCTGGCCGAGCGGCTGCACATGCGCCAGACGGCGGAAGGCCGCATCATCGCCGGCTCGGATTTTGGCGGAGCCGATCCGGGCATGGATGCCGAAGCCACCGCCCACGCCCTGTTTGCGGCCATGAAGGCCATGCTGCGCGACAGCGATGGGTTGGAACTCGATTTCCACACGGTCGGCTACCGGCCGACGCCGATCGACGGCTTTCCGATCATTGGCCGCGCCGAGGGCTTGGACGGTGTCTATGTCGCCGTCATGCATTCCGGCATCACGTTGGCGCCGGCCATCGGCCTGTTCGCCGCTCGGGAAATCCTCGACGGCGAGCGCGACCCCTTACTTGCCCCTTATGGATTGTCGCGTTTCGCTCAATAGGCGGGCGGACGCCGAAAGCCGCCGGTCAGTGGTTCGATTGCCCTGGCGATGCCGAGCAGCTGTGACTCCGACCAGCGTTTGCCGACCAGTTGCAAGCCGATCGGCAATCCCTCGCTGCCCTGTCCGCATGGGATGGAAAGCGCCGGATGGCCGCTGTAGTTGAAGACGGCGCCATAGGCCGGCAGCATCCAGTAGCTCTGCTCCTTGCCGTCGACCGTGATCGGCGTGCCCGGCTCGCAATGCGGGAAGGCGGAAGTCATGGCGACCGGGCAGAGCAGCGCGTCATGGTTTTCGAAAAACCGGTCCCAGGCGAGAATGGACCTGTCGCGGCGGGCGAGTGCCTCGAACCAGCGCGAGACCGGTGTCGGCTCCTCCGGCGACTCCGGCTGCGCGGCCTCCAGCATCATGCCGATCAGCGCGCCGCCCTGCTCCAGATCGTGGTGCAGATCGAGTTTCGGCAGTTTTGCCTCCTCAACGAGGGCACCGGCCGATTGCAGCTGCCTTGCGAGGTTTTCGACTGCGGCGCTGATGTCGCCGGCCACCGGAAAGCCGGGAAAGGACGGCGCGAAGGCGATGCGCAATGTCCTAGGGTCGAGCTTCGGCATATCCTGGACCGGCACCGGAGCAAGATCGGTGTCGCTTCCATCCGGGCCGGCGATGATTTGATAAATCAGCGCCAAATCTTGCACGCTGCGCGCCAACGGCCCGAGGCAGGACATCAGCCGCACGCTGCGCGCGGCACCGCCGGGATCGGGGAAGGCACCGGCCAGCGAGACACGATGCTCCGTCGGCTTCAAGCCATAAACACCGCAAAAGGCGGCCGGCAGCCGGATCGAATCCTGCATGTCTGTGCCCACGTCGAACGGCGTCATCCCCAAGCAAATTGCCGCTGCCGCGCCTCCGCTGGAGCCTCCCGCCGTGCGCTGGAGATTCCATGGATTGTTGGTGCGGCCGAACAGCGGGTTGTTCGATTGCCAGTCCGAAAGCATGGCCGCGACATTGGTCTTGGCCATCAGCACGCCGCCGGCCGCTTTCAGTCTGATGACGACCGGGCTGTCCTGCTTGGCGACATAGTCGGCAAAGGGCGGGAAGCCGACCGTGGTCCTTATGCCTGACGTTTCGTGCATGTCTTTCAGCGTGAACGGCACGCCATGCAGAGGTCCGGGTGCGGCGCCGCGCGCCTGGGCAGCGTCCGCCTTCTTGGCACGCTCGCGGGCGCCTTCCCTGTCGAGCGAGATGACGGCATTCACCGCATGGTTGTGCGCATCGATTTGCGCCAGATAGGCGTCGAGTGCTTCCACGGCGGAGATTTTGCGCTTGGCGATGGCTGCAGCGAGATCGACGGTTGAGGAGAAGACGATGTCCATGAGGAATGCTCCGGCTTGGCCGCGCGTGCCTGACCAATTGGCGGAACGCGGCGCGATTTCAAGCGGAGTTGAGCATTCGGTATTCGCTAGTGCTTGATCGAAGTTGTGCTGCCGATGTCGGCACTCTACGGCGCCCCCCTCTGGCCTGCCGGCCTCTCCCCCTCAAGTGGGGAGATTGGATAGCGTCACGGCTTTCGCCAATCTTCAACGTTGCAAGAACGCGCGGTCGGCGAAGCTGCCAATCTCCCCACTTGAGGGGGAGATGTCCGGCAGGACAGAGG
>NZ_RZRK01000892.1:0-2412 GCF_003997835.1 Mesorhizobium sp. M7A.F.Ca.CA.004.12.1.1 | reverse complement strand
AGCCAAGGCCAAGCTTGGCCATCAGCAGGCGCGGCTTGTAACAATTGCCGCTGTCGATCATGCCGTAAAGTATCATGGCTGTTCCCCGGAGCACTGTCTCCGCGCGATTATCGCAGCGGCGGCGGTCTCAACCAATGATTTGTTTTGGTACGACGATCAGCGCCGCTGATATGTGAATCGCCGAAAATCTGAGGCCGTTGAAGGGCATGTTGAGATTCAGGTCAGGCCGAGCCGAAAACGGTGGGTTCCGAGAACCGGAGCGGAGCGTACTTAAGTACGTGAGCTCAGTTCTACTGCGTGGCAGTAGAACTAGGGAAGCGCAGGAAGCCGCCGTTTGCAGGCCGGCATCACCTGAATATCGACATGCCCTAGCCAAAGAGGGGCACGACCTTGCTGTCCCGGCCCAGCAGCGCATCGATGACCAGCGGTTTCTCCTCGAATACCGTGCCGGCCAAGGCCGGACGGGCAAGGAGAAAACCCTGCAGCAGGTCGACGCCGCCTTCGAGCGCGACGCGCAGATGGGTGGGCTGCTCGATGCCTTCGACCAGCACCTTGGCGCCGCGGTCATGCAGGCTGGAAACCAGCGGGCGGAAGAACCGTTCGGCGGCAGCGTGGCGGCAGAACTCCGCGAACCAGGTGCCGTCGATCTTGACGATGTCGGGCTTGAGCAGGCTCACCCGCTCCTCGGTCGAGTGCCCGGTGCCGAAATCGTCGATGGCGATGCGGATGCCGTCGCGCCGCATCTCGCGCACCAGCCGCACGAGAAGCGCGTCGTCCGCCGCCTGTTCGGTGATTTCGCAGACCAGCATGGCCGGCGCCAGGCCGAACTCGCCGAGATGCCTGGTCATCAGGCGAATCTCGGCCAATGCCCGCCCGGCATGGTCGTTGATCAACGGGTTGTAGTTGAAGAACAGGTCGAGCCCGTCGACGCCGATGTTGCGGAAATTCCTGAGATGCAGCGCCCGGCACATGGTTTCCACAAACAGCCGGTCCGAGACGGCAACGCTTTCAAAGAACACCTTCGGCGCGCCGGGGCGGCCGGCACGGTGCGGCTCGATCAGGGCTTCGGCCGCGACCGCGTGAAGGAAACGGCCGCGCGGCGCGAAAATCGGCTGATAGGCGCTGCGCAGCCGGAACTCGCCATGGATGCCGTATTCGATGCCGACTTCGTCGACCCGGATCGCATCGCCGACATTGCGCCGCCGATCGTCTCTCATGTCGCCACGCGGCGCCCGAAGGCCTTGACCGGCCGCGCCGAAGGCGTTCCCACGGCAGGAGCCGACGTGTCGACGGCAGCAGCGACAGGCGCCTGCCTGGCCTTGTCGAAGACGCCAAAGCTGGTCGGCGCCAATTCGGGCCGCGCCAGCACGAAACCCTGCACCATCGACGCACCCGATTTCTCGGCGAGCTCCAGTTGCCAGCCCTCCTCGATGCCTTCGAACACCGTATGGATACCTTGCTCCTCGAAGTTCTTCACCATGGTGGTCAGCAACGCGAAGCCGGCGCCGGACTCCATCAGCTGCGTGATCCAGTAGGCATCGAACTTGACGATATCCGGCTTCAATTCCTTGACCCGATTGATGTCGGAATCGTCCGCGCCATAATCGTCGACGGCGATGCGAAAACCGTTGGCCCTCAGTGCCGCGACGAAGCCATGCAAGGCTTCCTGCGACGCCGACCGCTGCTCGGTCACCTCGCAGACGACGCGACGCGGGTCGATGCCGGCCTCGTGCAGCACGAGCCGCATTTCGCGCAAGGCAGCGTCGGCAACGGCGCGTTCGGTGAACACTGACGGGTCGAAATTGACGAAGATCGATGCTTCCCGCGGCAGGCAGGCACCGGCGTTGAGAAGATGCAGCGTCCTGGTCAGCGCCTCGATATGCAGCCGGTCGGCGGCCGGGCAGGTCGAGAAGAAATTCATCGGCGATTGCGGCTCGCCGTCGCGGAACGGCCGGATCAGCCCTTCGAACGCGACCACCGACAGCTTGCCTTCCTTGAAAGCGAAGATCGGCTGGAAGGCGCTTTGCAGCGTGTAGATACCCCAGACACCGGTGGAGGTGCCGTCGTCCTGACGGATGATGTGGGCAAGCCCGACGCTGCGCGACACGGTTCCTCGCTCCGCAATTGGTCTGCCATCCTGCCACTCAAGCCTCTACCGCTCGTTAATGAATTTATTGTTGCCGACCCCGGGTCCCGATCACAGCTCCTTGAGACCTGGATCAGCCGACAATACTTGCGTTGCGCGAAATCATGCGACATGAGAAGCGCCGCGGTCGCTCCTGGCCGCGCCGATCTTCCATGGAGACGTCAAGCTCATGGCCTTTCTTGCCGACACCCTTTCCCGCGTGAAGCCTTCCGCCACCATCGCGGTCACGCAGAAAGCGCGCGAGCTGAAAAATGCCGGCCGTGACA
>NZ_RZRK01000891.1:0-2414 GCF_003997835.1 Mesorhizobium sp. M7A.F.Ca.CA.004.12.1.1 | reverse complement strand
CGAGATCGACGAGGACCAGTTCGGGCTGAACCTTCCCAACAGCGTCCTCAACCCGGCACTCGCCAGCGCCGTTGCCGCGCATGCCGGCATCGACCGGCTGATGTCGATAGTGGCGAACTGGCATCTCGATGCCGAGCACGCCCGTGCCGTCCTGGCCGACGGCAGCACGGTCGACGCATCGCTTGCGGTCGCCGCCGATGGGCGGTTGTCACCGGCGCGCCAGGCGGCCGGCATCTCGACCTCGGCCCGGTCCTACCCGCAGGCAGCTCTCGTCCTCAATTTCGGCCATAGCGGCGACCACGCTTTCACCTCGACGGAATTCCACACCGAGACCGGTCCGTTCACGCAGGTCCCGTTGCCCGGCAATCGCTCCAGCCTGGTCTGGGTGGTCAAGCCCGAGACCGCGACCGACCTCGCCGCACTGGACGATACGACGCTTTCTCAGCGGGTTGAACAGCAGATGCAGTCGATGCTGGGCCGGGTGACGGTCGAGCCGGGCCGGCAGATCTATCCGCTTTCGGCGGTGACGCCACTGCGTTTCGCCCGAGATCGGGTGGCGCTGGTCGGCGAAGCCGCCCATGTGTTTCCGCCGATTGGTGCGCAAGGCCTCAATCTCGGCATCAGGGACGTCGACGATCTGGTTGGAATCGCTTGTGAAAATCGAGCGGACCCGGGTGCAGCCAAGGCGCTTGCGGCTTACGATTTCAAGCGCCGCCCCGATATTCTGGCGCGTAGCGGTGCGGTCAACCTGCTCAACATGTCGCTGCTTTCCGACATGCTGCCGGCCCAGATGGCCCGCGTGGCCGGGCTCGGCGTGCTCGGTGGCTTCGCGCCGCTTCGGGCTTTTTTCATGCGCGAGGGGCTTCGTCCAGGCAGCGGTTTTGCCGCGCTTGCCGGCGGGTTAGGGAAACAGGTCCGGCGCTAGGATATCGTGCCGGATCAGGTAGAGCAGCCCGGTGACAGTCACGACCGACAGGCAGGTTGTGATCAGCACACTGGCCGACACGCGCTGTACCCAGACGCCATACTGCTGGGCGATGACGAAGACGTTGGTGGCGGTCGGCAACGCCGCCAGAAGCACCGCCGAGAAGACCCATGTCTCAGAGAAATTGCCGATCCAGCTCAACACGACATAGCAGAGCAAAGGGTGCAGGATCAGTTTCAGTGCCGCAATCGGAACCATCTCGTGCGGGACGCGATTGAGCGGCCTGAGCGCCAGCGTGACGCCCATGGCAAACAGCGCGCAAGGTGCGGCCGCCCGGGAAAGATATTCCAGAAATCGCTCCACCGGCACGGGCGGTCGAAAGCCGATATAGGCGGCGCCGACGCCCAGGGCGGTTGCGATGATGAACGGGTGCAGCACGCTCTTGCGCACGACACCGAGCGCAAGCCGGAGAGGCGTGGTCTTGTCGTCGCCCGACAGCGCCATCATCATGGGTGCGATGGCGAAATGCATGATGTTCTCGAAACAGAAGATCAAGGCGACCGGCACAGCCGCCTCCTCGCCGAAGGCCAGCAATGCCAGCCCCGGTCCCATATAGCCGATATTGCCATAGGCGGCCGCGAGCGCCTTGATGGTCGATTGCGCTATCTCGCCGCGCGAGGTCAGGACCGACCCCATGAACATCAAGGAAAATATCATGAAGGTCGAGACGACCGAACCGAAGATGAAGCGCCATTCCGTCAGGTCTTCGAACGGCGTCTTGGCAAGCAGTTGGAAGAAAAGTGCCGGCAGCGCGACATAGACGATGAACGTGTTCATCCAGCCGAGCGCCTCCAGCGGCTGCCTGGTGATGCGCGCCACCAGGAACCCGACAAAAATCAAGCCGAAGAACGGAAGAACAAGACCGATGACGTCAGACATTTTTATGCTGGTCCGAAACCCTGGCGCCGGGCTAGCCCGTTGCTTAATAGGGCGTCAAGCGCCTCGGGATTGAATTGATGCGCGGTCTGCGCCAAATAAGCCCAAGGAATTCAGTGGTGAGTACGATGAAAACAGCCAAATTCGCGATCGGACAGGTGGTTCGCCACCGGCTGTTTCCATTCAGGGGCATTATTTTCGATGTCGATCCGCAATTCGCCAACACCGACGAATGGTACGAAGCCATCCCCGCCGACGTGCGGCCGCACAAGGATCAGCCTTTCTATCATCTGCTCGCCGAAAATTCGGAGACCGAGTACATCGCCTATGTCTCCGAGCAGAATCTGCTCGAGGATCAGTCGGGTGAGCCGGTCCGGCATCCGCAGATCAAGGAGATGTTCGACAAGAGGCCGGACGGCGGCTACCAGCCGAAACGGCAGTCAAGGCACTGACCCGCGGAGAGATGGGCGCAAAAAAAGCGGGGCATGACCCCGCTTTTTTGTGGCTCGGCGATATCGGCCGATCAGTTGGCGGTCTTCGCCTTGTCCTGCTC
>NZ_RZRK01000890.1:0-2435 GCF_003997835.1 Mesorhizobium sp. M7A.F.Ca.CA.004.12.1.1 | reverse complement strand
CTTCCATGAAGGTCTCGAACTCCGCCCGCTTGATCGCCGCATAGGTGGCGGCGAAGGACTTGCCCAGATGCGCGCAGAGTTCCTCGTCGCCCTCGAACAGGTCGACGGCTTCGAGCAGGCCACGCGGCAGGTCGATTTCGTCGGCATTGGCGGTGGTCAGGACGGGAGGCTCGGCCTTGATCTTGTTGGTGATGCCGATCAGCCCGCAGGCAAGCGATGCCGCCAGCGCCAGATAGGGGTTGGCATCGGAGGACGGGATGCGGTTTTCGACGCGCCGCGCCGCGGGATCCGAGCGCGGCACACGAAACGCCGTGGTGCGGTTGTCATAGCCCCATTTGTTGTTGACCGGCGCCGACGCCGCCTGCGTCAGCCGGCGGTAAGAATTGACATAGGGCGCGAACATCACAAGTGCGTTCGGCACATGCTTCTGCATGCCGCCGATGAAGTGGAAAAAGTCGTCGGTTTCCGAGCCGTCAGCGGCCGAAAAGATGTTCCGTCCGGTCTTCTTGTCGATGATCGACTGATGGATGTGCATGGCGGAGCCGGGTTGCCCCTGGATCGGTTTGGCCATGAAGGTGGCATAGATCTCGTGCTTGAGTGCTGCCTCGCGAATGGTGCGCTTGAACATGAACACCTGGTCGGCCAGTTCGATCGGGTCGCCGTGGCGCAGGTTGATCTCCAACTGCCCGGCGCCCTCCTCGTGGATCAGCGTATCGATCTCCAGGCCCTGGCTTTCGGAGAAATGGTAGATGTCGTCGATCAGTTCGTCGAATTCGTTGACGCCGGCGATCGAATAGCCGGCGCCGCCACCGATCGCGCGTCCCGACCGGCCGACCGGCGGGGTCAGCGGATAGTCCGGATCGGGATTCTTGCGCACCAGGTAGAACTCGATCTCGGGCGCCACCACTGGCTTCAGGCCGAGCTTGTCATAGGCGGCCACCACACGTTTCAACACATTGCGCGGCGTGAACTCGACCGAGCGTCCGTCCTGGTGGACGAGGTCGCAGATGACCGCGGCCGTCGGGTCTTCTTCCCAAGGCACCACCGTCAGCGTCGACAGGTCGGGCATGAGCTTGAGGTCGCCGTCATCTTCCGGGTAATGGAAGCCGTTGCCATCCTCGGGGTAGCCGCCGGAAATCGTCGTCATGAAGACTGCCGACGGCAGCGCCAGCGAGGTGTTGGAGGTGAATTTCTTCGATGGCATCATCTTGCCACGCGCAACGCCTGCCTGATCGGGCGTGATGCACTCGATGTCCTCGATGCCGCGCCACTCCAGCCAGGCGCTGACTTCCTTCCAGTTCTTGACGCCTCGTTGGTTTTTCACGAAGGCAGGCGTGCGGGCGCGTCCTCCGCGGCTCGACGGACGGACTTCCTTTTTTGCAGGCGGCATCATTCACCAGATTGGGTTGCGGATTGTGGAGTATAGCCGTGCCCTCCTATGGAAGGGAAGGGGAGCCGCGTCGGGCATTGGCCGGCGCGGTTGAAAATCACGCCAATCGGCTTAGTTTCGGCCGTCCCACTTCAATCGAGGCCCCCAAATCTTAATCGAGAAATTGAATGCGGCCCAACGGCAAACTGACAACGATCGGATTCGATGCCGACGACACGCTGTGGCAGAACGAGCAGTTCTTCCGGCTGACGGAAAAGCGCTTTGCCGCCATGCTCGTCGACCATGGCGAAGCGGAGCACATCTCGGCACGATTGCTGGAGGCCGAAAGGCGCAACCTCGCCGTCTATGGCTTCGGCATCAAGGGATTTACCCTGTCGATGATCGAGACGGCGATCGAGGTCACGCAAGGCCGCGTACCGGCCTCGGTCATAGCGGAGATTCTCGATGCCGGCCGCGAAATGCTGAACCATCCGATCGAGGCCTTGCCGCATGCCCGCGAGACGGTCGAAAAGCTTGCCGGCGCATTCCGCCTCGTGCTGATCACCAAGGGCGACCTCTTCGATCAGGAGCGCAAGCTGGCTGGCTCTGGCCTTGGCGATCTGTTCGACGCGGTCGAGATCGTCAGTGACAAGAATGCTGCCACCTATAGCAGGATCTTCAGCCGCCACGGCGATGGTGCCGCGAAGAGCATGATGGTCGGCAACTCGCTGAAGTCGGATGTGGTACCGGCCATCGAGGCCGGCGGTTGGGGCGTCCACGTGCCGCATGAACTGACCTGGGTGCTGGAGCATGTCGAGGCGCCGGTGGCTGAAACGAGATACCGCCAGATATCCGATCTCGGACAACTGCCCGGACTGATCGAAAGCATCGTGAATGCAGGTTGATCACAGGATCCAGCTGTTTGTTTTCTGATTCCCGGACGGAAACTCCGCGCACTTTTTCTGGCTGCTCTAGCGGCCAATCAGGCGATCGATCACCGGTTGCAACCGTTCGGGCGTGATCGGCTTGGCGACCACCACGTCGATGATACCAGACAGGCCCAGAC
>NZ_RZRK01000088.1:0-12021 GCF_003997835.1 Mesorhizobium sp. M7A.F.Ca.CA.004.12.1.1 | reverse complement strand
GGATACGCTTGAAAACTCACTTCTGGCCGAAATCGCCTCGGCCGCCGATGAGCCGGCCATCGAGGCCGTGCGCATCGCTGCTTTCGGCAAGAAGGGCGCCGTGTCCGAGATGCTGAAGACCCTTGGCGCCATGACCGCCGAGGAGCGTCAGGTCAAAGGCCCCGCAATCAACGGACTCAAGAACCGCGTCACAGATGCGCTGACGGCGCGCAAGGCCGAGTTGAAAGATGTGGCGATCACCGTGCGCCTCGCCGCCGAAAAGGTCGATGTGACGCTGCCGGTGCGGCAGTCGCCGGCTGAGCGCGGCCGTATACACCCGATCAGCCAGGTCATCGACGAGATTGCGGCGATCTTCGGCGACCTCGGATTTTCCATCGCCGAAGGTCCCGATATCGAGACCGATTACTACAATTTCACCGCGCTGAATTTCCCAGAAGGCCATCCGGCGCGCGAGATGCACGACACCTTCTTCTTCCAGCCGGACGAGAAGGGCGAGCGCAAGCTTCTGCGCACCCACACTTCGCCGGTGCAGATCCGCACCATGGAGACGAAGAAGCCGCCGATCCGCATCGTCATTCCGGGCAAGACCTACCGGCAGGATTCGGATGCCACCCACTCGCCGATGTTCCATCAGGTCGAGGGGCTGGTGATCGACAAGACGGCCAACGTCGCCAACATGAAGTGGGTGCTGGAGGAGTTCTGCAAGGCCTTCTTCGAGGTGCCGCAGGTCAAGATGCGCTTCCGGCCGTCCTTCTTCCCGTTCACCGAACCGAGCCTCGAGGTCGATATCCAGTGTGACCGCTCCAGGCCCGGCGAAGTGCGCTTCGGCGAAGGCTCCGACTGGATGGAGATCCTCGGCTGCGGCATGGTGCACCCCAACGTGCTGCGCCATGGCGGGCTCGATCCGGACGAATATCAGGGCTTTGCCTGGGGGATGGGCATAGACCGTATCGCCATGCTGAAATACGGCATGCCGGACCTGCGCGCCTTCTTCGATGCCGACGTGCGCTGGCTGTCGCATTACGGGTTCAGGCCGCTCGACATGCCGACGCTGTTCGGAGGCCTGAGCGCATGACAGCGCCCTATGCCGGCGGCTGCCGCTGCGGCGCCGTGCGGTTCGAGGCATCAGTCGAACCGCATCACGTCAGCTATTGCCATTGCGGCGATTGCCGGCGGGCCAGCGGCGCGCCGATGTCGGCCTTTGTCGGCTTCCTGGTCGATCAGGTCGCGTTCACCGGCAAGGCGCTGAAGATGTATGAGAACGGCCCGGTGACGCGCTCCTTCTGCGGCACCTGCGGCTCACCCATCGCCTATGTCGACGAGCGGCTGGAGGACGACATCTACTTCATGCTCGGCGCCATGGATGCGCCGGCCGATTTTGAGCCGACGCAGCATGCCTATGTCAGCGAACAGCTTGCCTTCCTGCATATATCCGACGACCTGCCGAGACATCTGAAAACAAGCGTCAAAAGACCAGACGGAACAGTCCCATGAAATTCACCCTCTCCTGGCTCAAGGACCACCTAGAGACCGACGCCACGCTTGACGAGATCGTCGAGCGGCTGACCTCGATCGGCCTCGAAGTCGAGCATGTCGACGACAAGTCGAGCCTGAAACCCTTCGTCATAGCCAGGGTGTTGACGGCGGTGCAGCACCCCGATGCCGACCGGCTGCGCGTGCTGACCGTCGATACGGGCAACGGCAAGCCACCCGTGCAGGTCGTCTGCGGCGCGCCCAATGCGCGGGCCGGCCTGATCGGCGCCTTTGCCGCGCCCGGCACCTATGTGCCCGGCATCGACGTGACGCTGACGGTCGGCAAGATCAGGGGGGTCGAAAGCCATGGCATGATGTGTTCCGAGCGCGAGCTGGAACTGTCCGACGAGCACAACGGCATCATCGACCTGCCTGAGGATGCGCCTGTCGGCACCAGCTTCGCTGCCTATGCGCACATCGACGATCCGGTCATCGAGATCAATTTGACGCCGAACCGGCCGGATGCGACCAGCGTCTACGGCATCGCCAGGGATCTGGCGGCGAGCGGGCTTGGCCGCCTCGTCGGCGGCGCCATCATGCCGCATGTCGGCAACGGCATGTGTCCGGTCAAGGTAACGATCGAAGCGCCGGAGCTCTGTCCCGGCTTCGCGCTCAGGCTGGTCAAGGGCGTCAAGAATGGGCCGTCGCCAAAATGGCTGCAGCAGCGGCTGATCGCCATCGGGCTGAGGCCGATCAGCGCGCTGGTCGACATCACCAATTACGTCACCTTCGACCGCGGCCGCCCGCTGCATGTGTTCGACGCCAGCAAGGTTGCCGGCAATCTCGTCGTGCGCCGCGCGCGCGATGGTGAAAAGGTGCAGGCGCTCGATGGCCGCGAATACACGCTGACGCCGGAAATGTGCGTCATCGCGGATGACAACGGCGTCGAGTCCATCGCCGGCATCATGGGCGGCGAGCATTCGGGCTGCGACGAGAACACATCAGATGTGCTGATCGAATCCGCCCTTTGGGATCCGATCACCACGGCGCGCACCGGCCGCACGCTCGGCATCATCACCGACGCGCGTTACCGTTTCGAGCGCGGGGTGGACCCCGAATTCATGGTTCCCGGCGTCGAGCTGGCAACGAAACTGGTGCTCGATTTCTGCGGCGGCACGCCGACCGAAATGGAAGTCGTCGGTTATGCCGGCCACAAGTCGAAGATCGTTTCCTTCCCGCTTTCGGAAGTGAAGAGGCTGACCGGCATCGAGGTTCCCAAGGCGGAAAGCCTCGACATCCTGTCGCGCCTCGGCTTCAAGCCGGAGGGATCGGGCGATGTGGTCAATGTCGCCGTGCCGTCCTGGCGCCCCGACGTCGACGGCAAGGCAGACCTGGTCGAGGAAGTCATGCGCATCCATGGTGTCGACAACATCGCACCGCAGCCGCTCGGTGCGCATGACGCGGTCAATGCAAGGATCCTCACCACGCTGCAGGTCCGTACCCGCACCGCCAAGCGCGCGCTTGCCGTGCGCGGCATGATGGAAGCCGTCACCTGGTCGTTCATTCCGGCCAAGCACGCCGAGCTGTTCGGCGGCGGCCAGACCGCGCTGAAGCTCGCCAACCCGATCGCCGCCGACATGTCCGACATGCGGCCGTCGCTGCTGCCGGGCCTGATTGCTGCTGCCCAGCGCAATGCCGACAAGGGCATCGGCGACGTGGCGCTGTTCGAAGTCTCGGGCACCTATGAGGGCGACGGCGCCGACCAGCAGCGGCGCGTGGCCGCCGGCGTGCGCCGCGGCACCGCCAAGCTCGACGGCTCAGGCCGCAACTGGGCCGGCAATTCGGGTGCGGTCGGCGTGTTCGACGCCAAGGCCGACGCGATCGCCGCACTGGAAGCCTGCGGTGCGCCTGTCGACCGGCTGCAGATCGAGGCCGGCGGCCCGGCCTGGTATCATCCCGGCCGTTCCGGCACGATCAAGCTCGGTCCGAAAACCGTGCTCGGCACCTTCGGCGAATTCCACCCGAAGACGCTGGAAGGCCTCGATGTTTCCGGCCCGCTGTGCGGCTTCGAAGTGTTTGTCGATGCCGTGCCCGAGCCGAAGGCCAAGCCGACGAAAACCAAGCCGAAACTGGAACTGTCCCCCTTCCAGGCGGTCAAGCGCGACTTCGCTTTCGTCGTCGACAAAACGGTCGAGGCCGGCACGCTGGTGCGCGCGGCGCTCGCCGCCGACAAGAAGCTCATCACCGCCGTCTCGGTCTTCGACATCTTCGAAGGCGCTTCGCTGGGCGAGGGCAAGAAATCGATCGCCATCGAAGTGTCGATCCAGCCGGTTGAAAAGACACTGACCGACGAGGATTTCGAGGCACTGGCCAAGCGTATCGTCGAGAATGTCGGCAAGCAGGCCGGTGGCGTTCTGAGGACGTAGCGCCCAAGGCGACTGAACTGTTAGCGATGGGGCTGCTCATCCGTCTACGGGACGGATAAGCAGCCGTTGCCGCAATGGTCAGAACCCGCCGCCGACCCTCAGGCCAAAGGCATGGCTGTAGCTGTCTTGAAAGCCGATTGTGCCGCGATAATCGAGCCCGATGGATAACCCTTGGTGCAGCAGCAGATCGGCGCCCAGGCCGATCATCACCTGGTCACTCGCCAAAGGCTGCGTCTGGAAGCCATAGACAAGGCCATCCGGACTATCCGCGTAGCGGATATCGACGTCGCTCGAGCCGGAGAATTCGTGAGTGTATTCAAACCGGAAGCGTGGTGTGAAGACGCCGAGGGCCACCGGCATGTCATAGCCGCCGGCAAGGCCAAGCGTGCCGCCGAGGCTGTCGACGCTCTGCTTGCCGAAGCTCAGCGAATAGATGCCTGCTCCGGTTTCGGTAAACGCGTCGAGGCTCGAAGAGGATGCCGTCAACCTGGCGAACGGAGTGAGTCGCAGCCCGCCGACGCTATGATCGAAACCGGCAGTCAGCGAGCCGAAAATCTGGTCGCCGTCACGCTGACCGTCGGCAAAGCCGCCAACACTTGTCACGAAGCGCTTCGAATCGAAGCTGAACGAACCGTAGCCGGCCAGGGCATCGAGAAACAGGTTTTCGGCCGGGCGATAGCTTGCATAGAGCGTCGCGCTGTAGGCCTCGCCGGAACTCTCGGTGCCATTGCCGCCAATGTCGCTGTCGTCGCTGGAGTAGCCGACGGCCAGACCGGCGACGAAACGGTCGTTGAAACGGTAGTCGATGCCGGTGGTCATGTTGATCGAAACGGAGTCCCGCTCCGCGCTATCATCAGGCGAACTATGGCCGAGATCGATGTGGCCGCCGGCCCACAAGCCGAAGCCCAGCTTTGCCGCTTCGCCCCCACAATCGGATCCGTCTGGAAAGTCGACGCTGGCGGCATTGCCATCGGCGCCTTGGCCAGACAGTTCGAGCCCATTCGCAAAGGCCTTGCGGCACGCCTCGCTTCGCAAAGCGCCCATGCGATGGTTGATATTGTCTGTCTGCCCGGCGGCGAATTGCTGCACCGCTTGCGCCTGGGCATTGAGCAGCCCGGCGACCTCCGGATCGTCGGAGGGGTCCGGCCGCGTGGTGACGGTGATGGTCACCGTGGCCGGATCGGAAACGCCGCCGGGGCCGGTCAGTGTGTACGTTACGATGACGGTGCCTGAAAACACCGGCGAGGACGCGAAGGTCAGTAGGTAGTTGGGCGCGCCGGACAGCGTCGCCGTGCCGCCCTCGGCGGGGGCGCTGGACATGATCGCCGCGGCGCTGAATGGTTCGCCGGTAGCACCCGGCGTCAACGGCAGCGAAGCTGACATGCCGGCAACGATCGTCATGGTCAGTGACGGCGCCGTCGGTCGGGGCGCCGCAGCGATGTCCAGCGTATACTCGCGCCTTGCCCTGTTCTCGGAGGTGTCGAACACATCGACGGCAAAGGCAAATGATCCGCTCTCGGTCGGCGTGCCGCCGAGTGTGCCATCGGTTGCGAGCGAAACGCCTTCGGGCAGATTTCCGATGATCCGCTGAAACGTGTAAGGCGCGCCCACACCGCCGGTTGCGGTCAGCATCTGGCTATAGGGCTGCCCAACCTGGCCATTGGGCAAAGCTGCCGGTGAAATTACGATGGGCGGGCCAGTGGTGATCGCAAGCGTGTAGTCGCGTTCGCCGTTGTTGCCGACATGGTCCGTCGCCCGAATCCTGAAACTGTAGACGCCGGGGACCGCTATGACCGGCCCGGAGAGGACGCCGGCACTGCTGAAGGCGACGGGCATGGAGCCCGAAACGATCGAGAACGTAAAGGGGCCGCCAGCACCACCCGAAGCCGTCAGCGCCTGGCTATAGGGCTGGCCAATCTGCGCGCCGGGCAAGGCAGCTGGTGAAATGACGACCGGGTTGTCCGCGATCACGATGGTGTAGTCGTGTTCGCCGCTGTTGCCGACATGGTCTGTCGCCCGGACCCTGAAACTGTAGACGCCGGGGGCGGCTATCACTGGCCCTGAGAGGACGCCGGCACTGCTGAAGGCGACGGGCATGGAGCCCGAAACGATCGAGAACGTGTAGGGACCGCCAGCGCCACCCGAAGCCGTCAGCGCCTGGTTATACGGCTGGCCAATCTGCCCGCCGGGCAACGCAGCAGGCGAAATCAAGACCGGGTTGTCCGCGATCACAATCGTGTAGTCGCGTGTGCCGGTGTTGCCGACCTGATCTGTCGCCAGGACTCTGAAATTATAGGTGCCGGGGGCGGCTATCACTGCCCCGGAGAGGACGCCGCCGCTGCTGAAGGAGACCGGCGTGACCCCCGAAGTGAGCGCGAACGTGTATGGCCCGCCAGCTCCGCCTGAAGCCATCAGCGTCCGATCATAGTGCTCACCAACTCTCCCATCCGGCAGCGTGGCCGGGGAAATCACGATCGGCTCCGCCGCAGCACTTGCATTGAGCGAGGCTGCGATCAGAACGCAGAAGGTCGCGGCAATCCAGAACCACTTCGCAGTCAATTTTGCCCTGTCGATCGGTCCTCTCGACGATGCTGCTGGCCAAACCGACGATATCTGCATGCCCAGGCTACCCCAGCCGGTGTGGAAAATTCCAATAGCAATCGTCCATGCCGGCAGATGGGCAGACGCGCATAGTCGTCAGATGACGAGGGTGGGGCTGTTTTAGGGCCAGGCCGAGCATCATGGTCCGGTCACGTTGCAATCTGGCCACATCTTTGGTGGCGCTATGGGCGAAGCATTGCGGATACTTGCCGAATCGCTCTCCAAAGGGCGATGGATCCTCTCTCCTATTCGGGCCTTCCTCTTGAAGAGCAGCGCGCGGCATTTCTCGCCATCGTGCTTGCCGACCCGCTGTTACGCGACGCGCTGGCGCGGGCTCGCACGCTCGACCTGCCGGACTGGCTGGTGGTTTCCGGCGCGCTCTACAACAGTGTTTGGAACCATCTGACCGGCAAGCCTTCGGGGTATGGCATCAGGGATGTCGACCTGTTCTACTTCGATGACAGCGACCTCTCCTACGAGGCCGAGGACGCCGTTATTCGCCGCGCGGAGAAGCATTTCGAAGGACTGCCGCTGCCGGTCGAGGTGCGCAATCAGGCGCGGGTGCATCTTTGGTATCCGCAGAAGTTCGGGTGGCCTTGCCCGCGCTATTCGAACGCCAGCGATCCCGTCTGCTATTTCGCGTCGAAGACGCACGCCGTCGGGGTTCGATACGATGCTGACGGGCAGCTGGTGTTGGTGGCGCCGTTCGGGCTGGATGATGTTTTTTCGTTCCGCATCACACCGAACCGGGTGATGGACAATCAGAAGACGCATGAGGCGAAGGGCAGACGCGCCCAGGAGTATTGGCCGGAGATCACTGTCGTGCCTTGGTAGGAAATGTCGGCAGGGCAGAGGGCGCGCTTCACGCCAGCGTCTCCCACCTTTTGCACCGCGCTGCGTACGAAAAGGGGGCGCCCGGCGCCCCTTTCGCTTACTCGCAGTTTTTACCCATTCACCAGCGCCAGCAACTCCTCAGTATAGCGCTTGCCCATAACCTTGTTGGGCGACAGCGCGTCACCAATAGCCTGCACCTCGGCCGCGCTTAGCTCGATGTCCGCCGCCGCCGTGTTCTGCTCCAGATGGCGTATCTTGCGCGCGCCGGGGATCGGTACGATGAAATCGCCCTGGTGCAGCACCCAGGCCAGCGCCAGCTGTGCCGAGGTCACGCCCTTTTCAACAGCCAGCTTTTCCAAGGTGGCGATGACAGCGGCGTTGGCTTCCATCGCCTCGGCCTGGAAGCGCGGCAAGGTCCGGCGCCAGTCGCCGTCGCTCAAGGCCTCGGGCTTGGCGATCGTGCCGGTCAGCAGCCCACGGCCGAGCGGGCTATAGGGAACGAAGCCGATGCCGAGCTCGCGGCAGACGGCGAACACCTCGTCTTCCGGGTCGCGGCTCCACAGCGAATATTCGCTCTGCACGGCCGATGCCGGATGCACGGCATGGGCCCGGCGAATGGTCGCGGCACTCGCCTCGGACAGGCCAAGCGCGCGCACCTTGCCCTCGCGCACCAGTTCGGCCATGGCGCCGACCGTATCCTCGATTGGCACGTTGGGGTCGACACGGTGCTGGTAGTAGAGGTCGATCACATCGGTGCCCAGCCGTTTCAGCGAGGCCTCGGCGACCGCTTTGACGTGCTCGGGGCGGCTGTCGACGCCCGCCATGCGGTCGAGGCCTGTACCTTCCTCCAGAATCCGGAAGCCGAATTTTGTCGCGATCGTCAGATGATCACGCACCGGCTTCAGCGCCTTGCCGAGCAGAATCTCGTTCTCGAAGGGGCCATAGACCTCCGCCGTGTCGAAGAAGTTGACGCCGATATCGACGGCGCGGTGCAGCGTGGCGATCGCATCGGCTTCCGCTTGGCCGCCATAGGCGAAGCTCATGCCCATGCAGCCGAGGCCGACGGGGTAGACGTTCAATTCAGTTCCTAGCTTGCGGGTTTGCATAACGCGTCTCCTTGTTGCGATGTGGGAGAAATAGCGCCTTGCCTTGTGTTCGATAATCGGCTTCCATCCGCACGGGCTGTACTAAAAGATAGATCAATGAATCGCGCGCATCTTTCCCAATTGGCCGTGCTGGCAACTGTCGCTCAATGCGGCAGCTTTCGGGGCGCCGCCAGGGAATTGGCCATCGCGCCTTCGGCTGTCAGCCACGCGGTATCCAGCCTGGAGGCGCGGCTTGGCGTTCGGCTGCTGGCGCGCAGCACACGCAGCGTCGCGCCGACCGAAGAAGGTGCGCAGTTGCTGGAGCGGTTGCGGCCGGCGCTGTCGGAGATCGACCTGGCGCTGGAGACGGCAATCGAGACGCGCGACCGGCCGGCCGGCAATCTGCGCCTGACCGTGCCGCGCACGGCAGCGCATTTGGCGCTGACGCCACGGCTGGGCGCCTTTGCGTCGGCCTATCCCGACATCGTGCTGGAGATCGTCATCGAGGACCGCTTCACCGACGTGGTGGAAGGCGGCTTCGATGCTGGCGTCCGGCTTGGCGAGAGCCTGCAGCGCGACATGATCGCGGTGCGCATCGGGCCGGACCTTCGCGGCGCGGTGGTCGGCGCCCCGGTCTATTTCGAGGTCAACCCCAAGCCGCGCCACCCGCGCGACCTGGCCGGCCACCGCTGCATCCGCTTCCGCTTCTCCAGCGGCATCCTCTACCGCTGGGAGTTCGAGAAAGGCCGCGAGACGATCGAGATGGCGGTGGAGGGACCGCTGATCCTCGACGAGGACCATCTGATCGCCCAGGCGGCGGTCGACGGCGCCGGGCTCGCCTTCGTCTTTGAGGACTATGTCCGCGCACCGCTCGCCGACGGCAGGCTGATCCGCGTGCTGGAGGACTGGTGCCCGCCCTTCGACGGCTTCTTTGTCTATTATCCGAGCCGCCGTCAGATGCGGCCAGCGCTCAGGGCCTTTGTCGATTTCTTCAAGGTGAGTGGATAAAGCGGGCTCGCCCCCCCTTGGTGGAAGATAACCGGCATCGCGGTCGTTCACCAACGATGCAAACATCGATCACCAACAGCACCACCCGCTATGGCTGGGGCGCGATCATTCTTCACT
This sequence comes from Mesorhizobium sp. M7A.F.Ca.CA.004.12.1.1, assembly GCF_003997835.1. Lineage (NCBI taxonomy): Bacteria > Pseudomonadati > Pseudomonadota > Alphaproteobacteria > Hyphomicrobiales > Phyllobacteriaceae > Mesorhizobium > Mesorhizobium sp. M7A.F.Ca.CA.004.12.1.1. The sequence continues at coordinate 2,477 of NZ_RZRK01000088.1, read as the reverse complement.
GGCTGATTGCGCTGATCTTCATCGGCCAGTTCGCTCTCGGCTTCGTCATGGTGCGGGTGACCAGCCAGCGCACCGCCTTCGAACTGATCCAGCTGCACAAATCCTTCGGCTTCCTGCTGCTCGGCCTGATCATCCTGCGCATCGTCTGGCGCTACGGCAATACAACGCCGGCGCTGCCGCGCTCGGTCGGGACTTTGGAACGTCGGGCGGCACCGTTGGCCCATTTTGCGCTCTACGCGTTCCAGCTTGCCTTGCCCTTGTCCGGGTGGGCGCTCGTGTCGGTCTCGATGCTGGAGATACCCAGCCTGCCGTTCAACCTGTTCGTCATGCCGAACCTGCCGCTGGCCGAATCGGATGGTGCCGAAAGCTTCTGGGCGGCGGCGCATTGGTATCTTGCCTATGCCGGCATGGCGCTTGTGGCTCTCCACGTTGCGGCGGCACTGCGGCATCATTTCCAGCTCAGGGATGGCGTGCTCATGCGCATGATCACGCCTTCGTCAGATCCGGAATAGAGCGAGCGGTTCATTCGTTCATGGAGTGAGGGCGCAGGAATGCGCTGCCTCCAACAAGGAACATCCCCATGTACACGCGCATCCTCGGATTTGCGGCGGTCGCCGCTTGCCTCGCCATGCCTGTTTCAGCGGCCGTCGCGCTTGGTGACGCCGCCGGCAGCTATTCGATCAGCCCGGCCAACTCCAGCATCCGCTTCTCCATCGGCAAGGTCGGCGGCGGCGGCCTGAATGGCGCCTTCGCCCGCTTCAAGGGCTCGATCCGCATCGACAACAGCGATGTCGGGCACTCGCAGGTCAATTTCACCATCTTTCCCGAAAGCGTTGGCACCGGCCAGAGCCGTATCGATGCCTTCCTGCGCTCCGACGCGGTGTTCGATGCCGCCAACAACCCGGAGATCCAGTTCCGCTCTACCAGCGTGACCCGAACCAGCGACACCACGGCCCTCGTCAGCGGCCGGCTGACGGCGCGCGGCAAGACGTTTCCGGAAAAGTTCATGGCCGAGCTTGGCGGTCTCAAGGCCGGGACGATCAAATTCCATGTCACCGGCAAGGTGCTGAGGTCGCGCTACGGCATGGATGTCGGCACGCCAATCTATTCCAACATCGTCGACTTCGACATGACGCTGACCGGCAAAAGGGGCTGACCCTCGTCATTGGCTTTTCCGGCGATTTCGGGCAAACCTCGTTGCCTGTAATTGTGATGGAGAAGCCTGATGTTCCGATGGGGTGTGTTGTCGACGGCCAAGATCGGCCGCGAGCATTTGTTGCCGGCGATGGTCGAGGCGGAGAACGGCGTGCTGTCGGCGATCGCCAGCCGTGACCTGTCGAAGGCCAAGGCGCTGGCCGAGCGCTTCGGCGCGCGCCATACCTTCGGCTCCTATGAGGAACTGCTTGCCTCCGACGAGGTCGATGGCGTCTACATCCCGTTGCCGACCTCGCAGCATGTCGAATGGGCGGCCAAGGCCATCGAAGCCGGCAAGCACGTGCTGGTCGAAAAGCCGCTGGCGCTCGACGCCAAGGACATCCTGCCGCTGATCAAGCTGCGCGACCAGAAAAAGGTGCTGGTCTGCGAGGCCTTCATGGTCATCTACCACCCGCAATGGATCAAGGTACGCGACCTCATCGCCAGCGGCGCCATCGGCCGGCTGCGCCATGTGCAGGGTGCCTTCTCCTACTACAATGTCGACCCCAGCAACATGCGCAACCAGCTCGATCTCGGCGGTGGTGCGCTGCCCGACATCGGCGTCTACCCGACCGTGTCGACGCGCTTTTCGACCGGCAAGGAGCCGCTGCGCGTGCAGGCGACGATCGAGCGCGACAAGACATTCGGCACCGACATCTACTCCTCGATCCGCGCCGATTTCGGCGACTTCGAGCTGTCGTTCTATCTGTCGACGCAGATGGCGGCGCGCCAGGTGATGGTGTTCCACGGCGAGAAGGGTTTCATCGAGCTGTTCTCGCCCTTCAATGCCGGGCTCTACGACCACCACCGCGTCGAACTGCACAACCAGAACCACACCGAGACGCAAGTGTTCCGCTTTCCCGGCACGCAGCAATACCGGCTGGAGGTCGAGACCTTCGCGCGTGCGGCACAGGGCGGCAAGGAGCGCGTCTTCACGCTGGAGGAATCCGTGCTCAACCAGAAAGTCATCGATGCCATCTTCCGCGCCGGCGGCAAAGAAGGCTGGGAGACAGTCTGACCCCTTGCATTGAAGTAGCCGGCTAATTCTGGGAGGAAAGATGGCTGACGATGCGGACGTGATCATTGTCGGCGCCGGTCTTGCAGGGCTGGTTGCCGCCGCCGAGCTTGCCGAGGCCGGCAAGAAAATCATCATTGTCGACCAGGAGCCGGAGCAGTCGCTGGGCGGTCAGGCGTTCTGGTCGTTCGGCGGCCTTTTCCTCGTCAATTCGCCCGAGCAGCGGCGCATGCGCATCCGCGATTCGCATGACCTGGCGTTGGAAGAC
>NZ_RZRK01000889.1:0-2435 GCF_003997835.1 Mesorhizobium sp. M7A.F.Ca.CA.004.12.1.1 | reverse complement strand
GTCGAGCGCCTTGAGCGTCTCGTCCGAGATCGGCAGGCCAAGCGGGGATTTGCGGTACACGGCCAGGCTGAGCTTGCCGGGGTCGCGCGCCGCGGCGGCCGCGAACGTGCCTTTCGGCGGCGGCGCGGCATAGGGCGACAGAGGATCGGACCCATGGGTGAGGTCGAGCAGCAGCGCGCAATCACGCACCGAACGGGTGAGCGCATGGTCGACGACCATGCCGTACCAGCTTTCGCTCACCAGCGGCGTCAGCGGTGTGCGGCCGCGCGACGTCTTCAGGCCGACAAGCCCGGTGCAGGCGGCAGGCACGCGGATCGAGCCGCCGCCATCGGAGGCATGTGCCACCGGCACTACGCCGGCTGCGACCAGTGCAGCCGCACCACCCGACGAGCCGCCGCTGGTGTGACCGGTGTTCCACGGATTGCGGGTGATGCCGAAGGCCCTGGATTCGGTCATCAATCGAAGCCCGTGCTCCGGCGATGTCGAGGTGACGATCGGGATAAGTCCGGCAGCGATGTAGCGGTCGGTCAGCACCGAATTGACATCGGCCAGCCATGCCGGAATGCGGCTGCCGCCATGCGTCGGCACGCCCCTGATGGCGATGCCGAGATCCTTGATGGCGAAGGGAACACCGGCCAGCGGCAGCGAAGGGTCGACGGTCTTGGCGCGGGCCCGCGCGGCATCGTAGAGCGGTTCGGCCGTGGCATTGATGTCGGGACGGGTGGCCTCGGCGCGGGCAATCGCGGCGTCGGTCAGCTCGACGGCCGAAACCTCGCCCTTGCGGACCAGATCGGCGAGGCCCGCGGCATCTTCTTCCCAAAGGATCCGTTCGACCGACATGCGCGCTCCCCCCATCACTGAGGGCAAGCTAGCCAGTGGCGATTCCATTGGCAATCGGTCGACGGACCCGGCTGGCGACACACAAAAGCTTAGGCGTGCACAAGGTTATTTCCGCCGTTGCAAATACATTGCAATCGCCTAACTTGCCGCGGATGACGCCGCAGGACATCACCAAGCTGATCGTCCGGACTTCGATGAAGGATCGGGCCGCGTTCGATCTGCTTTACCGGCAGACCAGCGCGAAACTTTTTGGCGTCTGTCTTCGTGTATTGAACGACCGGGGAGATGCGGAAGAAGCGCTACAGGAAGTCTTCGTCAAGATATGGACGAAGGCGGATCGTTTTGCCGTCTCCGATCTAAGCCCGATCTCCTGGCTGGTGGCAATTGCGCGTAATCATGCGATCGATCGCATACGAGCGCGGCGCAGGCCTGCCGCCGACATCGATGCCGCGCTCGACGTGGCCGATCCGGCGCCGGGGCCTGAAGCGATGGCGGTGGCGGGAGACGAATCCGAACGTATCCACCATTGTCTCGATGAGTTGGAGAAGGACCGGGCAGCCGCCGTCCGGGGCGCCTATCTCAAGGGCGAGAGCTATGCCGAACTGGCGGAGCGCCATGGCGTGCCGCTGAACACGATGCGTACATGGCTGCGCCGCAGCCTGTTGAAACTCAGAGAATGTCTGGAAAGATGACGCTGGCAGAAGACACAGGACCGGAACGTGGAGGCGACGACCTGCTCGCCGCCGAATACGTTCTCGGCGTGCTCGATGCCGACGAACGCCAGATCGTCGCCCGCCGCATCGATGCGGATACGGTTTTTGCTCGTCTTGTCGAGGGATGGGAGGTCCGTCTCTCACCGCTGGCCGCCGCCTACCCGGAAATCGAGCCGCCGGTTTCGGTGAAGACCGCGGTCGACCGCCGGCTGTTCGCGAACGCTGCCGCCGTGACCACGCCCGCCGAATCGCGCGGCGGCCTGTGGTCCAGCCTCGCTTTCTGGCGCGGCCTTGCCGCGGCTGCGGTTGCGGCACTGGCGATTTACATTGCCGTGCCAGTCCTCAACCCGCCGGTCGAGGAGCCGCAGGCGCGCCTCGTCGCTTCGCTGGCCGCCGAAGGCAGCGACGTCAGATATCTTGCCGTCTACGACGCCGCGCATCACGAAGTCGGCCTGTCGCATGTCTCCGGTGAGCGTGCTTCCGGCAAGGACTTCGAGCTGTGGATGATCGAGGGCAAGAACCCGCCGGTCTCGATGGGCGTCATTCCGACCGGTGCTACGGCACATATCGTCGTCTCGCCGGCGGCCCAGCAGAAGCTTGCCCAGGGCGCGGTGCTTGCCGTCAGCCTCGAGCCGTCAGGCGGTTCGCCGACCGGACAGCCGACCGGACCGGTGGTCGCCGCCGGCGACCTGAAGAGCATCTGACCGGCTCTTGGCGTCGCCAGACTCAAAATAGAGTACCTGAAGTGTATCTCCCACCTTCCACGCCCGTAGACAGCATGGTAGCCGGCAAGCGGTTGCGTGGCAAAATCTCTTCGGCATCCCGGATAAAATAAAAAATAAGAATATTTCTGAAACTCCCGCACTTCTGTTCCGTATCCTG
>NZ_RZRK01000888.1:0-2437 GCF_003997835.1 Mesorhizobium sp. M7A.F.Ca.CA.004.12.1.1 | reverse complement strand
GCCGTCGCGATTGCGATAAATTTGCAACAATTCTTGCTGCAAACTGTATTTTAACCATATCGGGTTGAAATTTCGCCACCTTCTCCATCTTGGTGGGGGTGAGATTGTGCGGACGGCTTCCCCCCAGCCGGATCCGACGGAGGTTGGAATGACTTTTTCGAAAACCGGTCTGGTGGCCGTATCGCTGGCGGCGCTCGTTGCGAGTGGCTGTTCGACCTCACGTTTTTCCTCGATGGATGACCAGCAGCCGGCACCGCTGGAGGCCGCGCCCGCCGGCAAGGTGACGGCGAACCAACTGCCGCCGCCGGCATCGCCCGGCACCACCGACCCTTCGCAATTCCCGACCGCGCCGGCGAACACCCAGGTCGCCGCGCTGCCTTCGGACGGCTCGGCGCCGGCCGGCGCTTCGGACGTGACCGCCGCCAGCGTCGCCGGTGTCTGGAACGCCAGCGTTGCGGGCCAGAGCTGCAAGGTGGCGACACCGCAGACCAAATTCGGCGCCGGCTTCCGCGCCGGGCCGCTGCATTGCCCGGCGCCGATGGACGGCATCAAGTCGTGGAACGTCGCCGGCAAACAGCTGACGCTCTATGACGAGAGCGGCGGTGCGCTGGCGCGGCTCTATTCCTCGGGCGGCTCGAAATTCGACGGCCAGACTTCCAACGGCCAGCCGATTTCGCTTACGAGATAGTTTTTGTTTTACGCAATTCCGGTTCCCGGAATTGCTCCAGAACGACGTGACCGATGCATCTGCGTGACGGCCTCCAGACCCATGCGACCGTCAGGCAGCGCTACGACCATCTGGTGGAAACCGGTACGATCGACCGCGATCCGGCGCAGGAACGGATCGTTGCGGCACTCGACCGGCTGACCGATGAGATTTCGGCCAAGCGGCTGGCGCATAAGTCGAGCGCGCTGGGCTGGCTGTTCGCCCGCAAGCGCGAGACGGATGAGGCCGTCAAAGGCCTCTACATCCATGGCGGCGTCGGTCGCGGCAAGACCATGCTGATGGACATGTTCTTCGACTTGCTGCCGGTGCGGCGCAAGCGCCGCGTCCACTTCAACGACTTCATGGCCGACGTGCAGGACCGTATCCAGAAGCACCGGCAGGCGCGCAAGAATGGCGACGTCAGGGAAGACGATCCGATCCCGCCGGTGGCCAAGGCCCTTGCCGAGCAAGCCTGGGTGCTGTGCTTCGACGAGTTCTCGGTCACCGACATTGCCGACGCGATGATCCTGTCCAGGTTGTTTTCGGCGCTGTTTGCCAGCGGCGTGGTGCTGGTCGCCACCTCGAATGTGGCGCCGGAAAACCTCTACAGCGACGGGCTGAACCGCCAGCTTTTCCTGCCCTTTATCGGCATACTGGAGCGGCACACACAGGTGCTGGCGCTCGATGCCGACAAAGACTACCGGCTGGAAAAGCTCGCCCGGACACCGGTCTATGTCACGCCGGCCGATGCGGCGGCGGACCAGCTACTCGACGAGGCCTGGCAAGCCATGACGCGGGGCGCGCCGACCGCCGAGACATCGATTGCCCTCAAAGGACGGCAGGTGATCGTGCCGCGCGCGGCGGGCGATGCGGCGCGGTTCTCCTTTGCCGATCTCTGCGAAAAGCCGCTTGGCGCGCGCGATTTCCTGGCGATCGCCGGTCGCTTCTCAACCATTTTTATCGACCATGTCCCGGTGCTCGGCGAAGGCAAGCGCAACGAGGCCAAGCGCTTCATCCTTCTGATCGACACGCTCTACGACCATCATGTGCGGCTGGTGATGAGCGCCGATGCGCCGCCGCAAGCGCTTTATGCAGCCAAGCGCGGCGTCGAAGTCTTCGAGTTCGAGCGCACCGCATCGCGGCTGATCGAGATGCAAAGCCGCGACTGGCTGGAGGATTGGGCGGCGCGGCAGAAGGGGAAGCCGGCGCCAGGGGCACAGCAGGCGCAGGCCTGAATTTCCAGAGAATCCGTCGGTAGCAATCCTTCGTGTCCCCTCCCTCGGCAGGACAGAGGGGGGCGCTGTCCCGCCGACGTCTACAACTCGAACCTCCTCGGTTACCCGCATCACAAGGGTGTCATCGCCCGCATTCGGCCTTACGATTTCCGTCTTCATCGGTTATTTCTTCCAAAGTCGGCTTACAAACTTTGACGTTTACGTAAATCCCAAGTGATCTAACCGATTGAAAATACTGACACCAAAATAATCGTTTGAATTTTTTCCGTGCCGGGGCTATTGGGTGCGGCGAAAATTCGCGGTTCCCCGCAGCATTCCGGCCTCTTCTTCGACGCCGCCATCAAGTCACCAGAGATTTGAGACGTCGTCACCGACAAAGGGAAAACATCCTCACATGGCACGCAACAAGATAGCGCTTATCGGCTCTGGCATGATCGGCGGCACGCTCGCTCACATGATCGGCCTCAAGGACCTCGGCGACGTGGTGCTGTTCGAT
>NZ_RZRK01000887.1:0-2439 GCF_003997835.1 Mesorhizobium sp. M7A.F.Ca.CA.004.12.1.1 | reverse complement strand
TTCAGGCACAGTGCGATACCGGAATTGGCTCTTGAACGGCCAAGTCGGACACGCGTAACATCGCGCCATCTGAATTGAGTCTGCTTTATTAGTCCGGACTACCCTCCGGATTGGTTTGGACATTTCCCTTGAACACGCAAGCAATCGGCGGCGCGCCGGAGCGCGGCAAATCGTTTGCCCATGTGGCGGAAGCCTCCTGGGGCAAGGGCCTCAGCACCTTGCTCCGCATCGTGCGCATGACGCTGCGCCATCCCTGGCAGGTCGCCATCACCATCGTCTCGACCTTTATTGCCGCGACCTTGCAGCTTTTCATTCCCCGCCTGCTGGGCCGCGCCATCGACCAGGCGCAAGGTGTGATGGCCGCGGGTGCCGGCGCTGCCGCGGAACAGGCGCTGTGGAATACGGCGCTGACGCTGCTCGTCGTCTCGATCCTGCGCGGCCTCTTCACAATGGCGCAGAACTACTATGGCGAGGCCGTCGGCCACCGCACCGGCTATGAACTGCGCCTGGCTTTCTACGAGAAGATCCAGCGCCTGAGCTTCGCCTACCACGACAGGGTCCACACCGGCGATCTCATCACGCTCGGCCTGCTCGATCTCGACGGCGTGCGCATGTTCTTTTCCACCGGCATTTTGCGCGTGGTGCTGCTCGGCGTGCTGATCGGCGTCGGCGCCTATCTCCTGGTCAGCACCGATCCCGTGCTCGGGTTGCTCAGTCTGAGCTTCGTGCCGTTCGTCGCCTGGCGGTCCTCGGTCACCCAGCTCAAACTGCGCAGCACCTGGCTGACGTTGCAGGAGCGCCTCTCGGTGCTGAGCCGGGTGATGGATGAGAACCTCGGCGGTATCCGTGTCGTGCGCGCTTTCGCAGCGCAGCGGCATGAGCTGGAAAAATTCGATCGCGCCAAGCGCGATGCACTGGACCTCGCCAATCAGCGCGTCGACATCCGCGTCGCCAACACCAGCGCCATGAATTTCTCGTTCCTGGCCGCCATGGGGCTGGTCCTGTGGTTCGGCGGCCAGAAGGTGATCGCAGGCCAGATCAGCGTCGGCACGCTGGCGCAGTTCCTCACCTTCATGACCATCTTGCAGATGCCGGTGCGCCAGCTCGGGCTGATGGTCAACTCCTTCGCGCGCGCCTCGACCTGCGGCACCCGGCTGTTCGAACTGCTCGACGCCGAGCTCGACATCGAGGACGCGCCCGGCGCCAGGGATCTCGTCGTCAGCGACGGCGTGCTGCGCTTCGACAATGTCGGCTTTCGCTATGAGGGCGCAGGCGGCCGGCCGACGCTGTCCGGCATCTCCTTCGAGGCCCGGTCCGGCGAGACCATCGGCATTGTCGGCCCACCGGGCAGCGGCAAGTCGACCATCGCGCATCTGATCCCGCGTTTCTACGACGTCACTTCGGGTTCGATCACCATCGACGGCCAGGACATTCGTGAGGTGACGCTGAAATCGCTGCGCAAGGCCGTCGGCGTCGTGCAGCAGGACGCGTTCCTGTTCACCACCTCGATCGAGAACAACATCGCCTATGGCAATCCCTGGGCGCGCGAGACCCGCATCGGGCAGGCAGCCGAGTACGCCCAGCTGCACAATTACATCATGGGCCTCCCGGCCGGTTACACCACGGTTGTCGGCGAGCGCGGCGCGTCGCTTTCCGGTGGCCAGCGGCAGCGCCTGACCATTGCGCGGAGCCTGATGCTGCGGCCATCGGTGCTGGTCTTCGACGATTCGACCGCGGCAATAGATGCCGGTACCGAACAGCGCATCCGGGCGGCGATGAAGCGCTTCGCCAGGGACCGCGTCACGCTCATCATCTCGCACCGGCTGAGCTCGCTGATGCATGCCGACCAGATCCTGTTCGTCGAGGGTGGCCGGATCGTCGAGCGCGGCACGCACGAGGAACTGCTGGCGCTCGGTGGCCGCTATCGCGCGCTCTACGATTTGCAGCTGCGGCCGGACGATGAGCGGCCTGTCGTGGCGGGAGCCGCATGATGTCGACACAGGCCGACGACGACAAGGAAGATACCAGCCGCCGGCCGACAAGGGCTGTCGTGGGCTCGCATCGCGACGAGGAAGAAGTCTTCGGCAAGGCCTACGACCCGCGCATCGTCAGGCGCATCTGGAGCTTCGTGAGACCGTATCAGAGCCGGATCTTCATCTCGGTCGCCGCAGTGCTGGTGTTCACGCTGACGCAATTGGCGATCCCGCTGGTCATCCGCTACGCCATCGACCACGGCATGACGGCGGGCAGGCTCGACCAGCCGGTGATGATCGCAGCGATCATCACTTTCGCCGTCATCATCCTGATCAACTATGCCGCCTCCTATGTGCAGGAAAGCGTCGTCGGCAAAGTGGCCGAGAACGTGCTCTCCGACCTGCGCCGGGCCATGTTCAGCCATCTGCAGCGGGTCTCGTTGAGCTTCATGGACAAGACCGAGGT
>NZ_RZRK01000886.1:0-2442 GCF_003997835.1 Mesorhizobium sp. M7A.F.Ca.CA.004.12.1.1 | reverse complement strand
GCAGCGGGGTGGGGGTGGGCGCCAAGCCCCCACCCGGACCTTCGGCCCGACCTCCCCACAAGGGGGAGGTAGAAGTTCAGGCGGCGCAGACTTCGCGGATCGAGCTTTCCAGGATGTCGAGTGCTTCGTTCATGACCTCGTCCTGGATGGTGATCGGCGCCAGGAAGCGGATGACGTTGCCGTAGACACCGCAGGTCAGCAGGATCAGGCCCTTGTCGAGCGCCTTCAACCGGATCGCATTGGCGATCTCGGCCGACGGCAGGCCCTTCTTGACGTCGTTGAACTCGACCGCATTCATGAAGCCGAGGCCTCTGATGTCGACGATCTCGGGCACGTCGTCACGGATCGACTGCAGCCGCTGCTTCAGCCTTGCGCCCAGCGTGTTGGCGCGGTCGCACAGGTTTTCGTCCTCGATCACGTCGAGCACGGCGTGCGCGGCGGCAACACCGATCGGGCTGCCGCCATAGGTGCCGCCGAGCCCGCCGGGGCCGGGCGCATCCATGATTTCGGCGCGGCCGGTGACCGCGGCCAAGGGAAAACCGCCGGCCAGGCTCTTGGCCATGGTGGTGATGTCGGCGGCCACCTCATGGTGATCCATCGCAAACATCTTGCCGGTGCGGGCAAAGCCGGTCTGCACTTCGTCGGCGATCAGCAGCATGCCGTGCTGGTCGCAAAGCTTGCGCAGCGCAACCAGGAAATCACGCGGCGCGTCGTAGAAACCGCCTTCGCCCTGAACCGGCTCGATGATGATGGCTGCGACGCGGGCCGGATCGACATCGGCCTTGAACAGCCGGTCGAGCGCGGCCAGCGAGTCGGCGACCGAGACACCGTGCAGCGGCACCGGGAACGGCGCATGATAGACGTCGCCCGGCATGGCGCCGAAGCCGACCTTGTAGGGCACGACCTTGCCGGTAAGCGCCATGCCCATGAAGGTGCGGCCATGGAAGCCGCCGGCGAAGGCGATGACCGCCTGACGGCCGGTGGCATTGCGGGCGATCTTGATGGCGTTCTCTACCGCCTCGGCCCCGGTGGTGACGAAGATCGTCTTCTTCTCGAACTTGCCAGGCAGCATGCCGTTCAGCCGTTCGGCCAGGCGCACATAGCTCTCATAGGGCACCACCTGGTGGCAGGTGTGGGTGAAGCGGTCGAGCTGTGCCTTGACCGCCTCGATCACCCTGGGATGGCGATGCCCGGTGTTGACCACGGCGATGCCCGACGAGAAATCGATATAGCGACGTCCCTCGACATCCCAGATTTCCGAATTTTCAGCCCGGTCGGCATAGATCTGCGTGGTCATGCCGACGCCGCGGGAAATCGATTGGTTCTTGCGTTCGGAAATGGCTGAATTCTTCATCGTATCCTCACCGGGCCGGCGCCCGTCCTGTTTGATGCCGTTGAGACGTCTTCTGACCTTATTTCACGTTTTCCTCAAGTCGGCACCACCGGCAGGCGATTGGGCCTGCGACAGGTGGATCCCGGCGCTTAACCAGTTGCCCGATACACGTACGACACCGGTTTCCTTTTCCCGGGGATCGACTATCCTCCAGATATCCGCGAGGTCTCGCGATCCGCGCTAGCCGCCCACGGGGCTGGGGGAGTCCATGAGCAGGAACGCGACATCGTCCGTCTCGCGGCCGTCGGTCAAAACCCCCTGCCTGTTTTCTTGTCCGATCGCCTCGGTGCTTTTCGCTTGCACGGCGGCTCTTCTGCTAACCGGCTGCCAGAAGCAGGAGGCGGCGGACAAGAAATTGCCGGTCATGGTGCGCACCGAAACGGTGGCGATGGCCGACTATGCGCCAAGGACCTCACTGACCGGGGTGATCGCGGCGCGTACGCTGAACACTCTGTCGTTCCGGGTCGGCGGTCGCGTCGCCGAACGGTTTGTCGATGTCGGCCAGCATGTCGATCAAGGCACGGTGCTCGCCCGGATCGATCCGCAGGAGCAGGAATCCGATTTGCGCTCGGCGCAGGCCGATCTCGACGCGGCGCAGGCGCAATTGACCCAGTCCGCCGCCGCCTTCGAACGGCAGAAGACGCTGCTCGCCCAGGGTTTTACCACCAGGCGCGATTATGACGCCGCGGACCAGGCCCTGAAGGTGGCACAAGGCAGCGTCGAAGCCGCGCAGAGCGCTTTCTCCAACGCCCAGCAAAACCTGTCCTTCACCGAGCTCAAGGCCGGTGCCGCCGGCGTGATCACCGCCCGCCAAGTCGAAACCGGCCAAGTGGTGCAAGCCGCGCAAACCGTCTTCACCGTCGCCGAGGACGGTGACCGCGACGCCGTGTTCAACGTGCAGGAGACGCTGATCGCCAAGGCACCGGCATCGCCTGCGGTGACGATCACGCTGTTGTCCGATCCGCAGGTCAGGGCGACGGGCAAGGTCCGCGAAATCTCGCCTGCGGTCGACCCGGCTTCGGGCTCGATCCGGGTCAAAATCGCCATTC
>NZ_RZRK01000885.1:0-2444 GCF_003997835.1 Mesorhizobium sp. M7A.F.Ca.CA.004.12.1.1 | reverse complement strand
AGCCATAGGCGTCGAGCATGCCGATGATCTGGCCCATCCTGGCGCGGCCGCGCGCGTCGGCAGGCTGCAGCGCCGGTCCTTCGAAGGCCTCGTCGATATAGCGGGCAATCGCATTGGTCTCGAACAGGCGAAACCCGTCATAACAGAAGGCCGGGATGCGGCCGAACGGATGATGCTCGAAATACCAGGCGGGAATCCCCTCGGCGGCAAAGACATCGACCGGCACAAGCTCGTAGTCGATGCCTTTTTCCGCGAGTACGAGGCGGACGATGCGTACATAGACGCTGTACTCCGCCCCGTAGACGATGGGCTTGCCCATCTTGCTTACTTGTCAGGCCATCGCCTTCTGCAGGTTCTCGTCGATCTTGTCGAGGAAACCGGTGGTCGACAGCCAGGGCTGGTCGGGGCCGATCAAGAGCGACAGGTCCTTGGTCATGAAGCCGGACTCGACCGTCTGGATGCAGACTTTTTCCAGCGTCTCGGCAAAGCGCTTCAGGTCGGCATTGTCGTCGAGCTTGGCGCGATGCGTGAGGCCGCGCGTCCAGGCGAAGATCGAAGCGATCGAATTGGTCGAGGTTTCCTCGCCCTTCTGATGCTGGCGGTAGTGGCGGGTGACCGTGCCGTGCGCGGCTTCCGCTTCCACCGTCTTGCCGTCCGGCGTCATCAGCACCGATGTCATCAGGCCGAGCGAGCCAAAGCCTTGCGCGACCGTGTCGGACTGCACGTCGCCATCATAGTTCTTGCAGGCCCAGACATAGCCGCCCGACCATTTCAGGGCGGAGGCCACCATGTCGTCGATCAGGCGGTGCTCGTACCACAGCTTCTTCGACTTGAACTCAGCCTCGAACTCGGCCTCATAGACTTCCTGGAAGATGTCCTTGAAGCGGCCGTCATAGGCCTTGAGGATGGTGTTCTTGGTCGACAGATAGACCGGGTAGTTGCGCAGCAGGCCGTAGTTCAGCGAGGCGCGGGCGAACTCGCGGATCGACTCGTCGAGATTGTACATGGCCATGGCGACACCGGCGCCGGGCGCGTCGTATACATCGTGCTCGATCACCTGGCCGTCCTCGCCGACGAACTTGATGGTCAGCTTGCCCTTGCCGGGGAAGCGGAAATCGGTGGCGCGGTACTGGTCGCCGAAGGCATGGCGGCCGACGATGATCGGCTTGGTCCAGCCGGGCACCAGGCGCGGCACGTTCTTCATGATGATCGGCTCGCGGAAGATGGTGCCGCCGAGGATGTTGCGGATGGTGCCGTTCGGCGACTTCCACATCTTCTTCAGCTTGAACTCCTCGACGCGCTGTTCGTCGGGGGTGATCGTCGCGCATTTCACGCCGACGCCGTGTTTTTTGATGGCGTTGGCCGAATCGATGGTCACCTGGTCGTTGGTGGCGTCGCGGTGCTCGATGCCGAGGTCGTAATATTCAAGCTTGAGGTCGAGATAAGGGTGGATCAGCTTGTCCTTGATGAACTGCCAGATGATGCGGGTCATCTCGTCGCCGTCGAGTTCGACGACCGGGTTCGCCACCTTGATCTTCGCCATGGAAAGAATGCCTCGTTGCTGGATATGGGACGGCCTTGCCCGCGCGGCGTTGGGCCGGGAGATGTCGCCCGTATATCAAAGCGCTTTTGGCCACGCAAACGGCGATCGGTCACGAATTGGAGGCCAGAGCCGTCGTCATTTGCGAATGCTTCATTTTCCCGGCCGAATGTGGCAGGGACGCTGAAATGCCGCAAACAGCAGTTCATTGACAATCATGCCCGTCATCAAAGATCCCGATAGCATTGCAGTCGCTGGCCCGGCGATCATCCTCGTCGAGCCTCAGCTTGGCGAGAACATTGGCATGGTCGCGCGCGCCATGGCCAATTTCGGCCTGTCGGAGCTGCGCCTGGTCAACCCGCGTGATGGTTGGCCGAGCGAGAAGGCGCGCGCGGCGGCCAGCCGCGCCGATCATGTCATCGACGCTGTCACCGTCTTCGACGATCTGGCCTCGGCGCTCGCCGACCTGAACTTTGTCTTCGCCACCACGGCCAGGCAGCGCGACGGCTTCAAATCCGTGCGCGGGCCGGTGGAGGCGGGCAGGCTGCTGCGGGCGCGCCACGTGATGGGCCAGCGCACCGGCATCCTGTTCGGACGCGAACGCTTCGGCCTCTACAATGACGAGGTCGGCCTTGCCGACGAGATCGTCACTTTCCCGGTCGATCCCGATTTCTCCTCGCTCAACATCGCCCAGGCAGCACTTCTGATGTCCTACGAATGGATGAAGTCCGGCCTGGAGGACGAGACCAAGACCAATTTTTCCGGCCCGGACATGAAATCGGCAAGCAAGGAAGAATTGCACGGCCTGTTCGCCTATCTCGAAGGCGCGCTGGAAGCGCGCGGCTATTTCCGGCCGGCGCCGAAGAAGCCGAAAATGATCGACAATCTTCGCGCGGTGCTGACA
>NZ_RZRK01000884.1:0-2449 GCF_003997835.1 Mesorhizobium sp. M7A.F.Ca.CA.004.12.1.1 | reverse complement strand
CTTTTTTGATCTCAAATCCAATTTTACCGGGAGTGTACTGCCGGCGTTTGATTTCGGATGCACCGCGGCATTCAGCCGACGATCCGACTAGTAGTCTCTGATTTTTACGAGAGATGGCAGGTCACGGTTTGCCGGCTGGCGAAAACGCTGAACCCTGGCACTTATGCCTGCCTCGGCTCCAGTGACAACTGGAACCCTAGGGGACGATCCGGTGGCGTCATAGCTCCGCTCCTCTGTCCGTTGCGATTGTTGTCAATTCGAAGCACAAATCGCAAATGCCTGCGGCGTCTCGCAGGCCGCCTTTGGGCGGCGAGGCCATCGAAAGACGGCCGTCTTCGTTGACTGCTGGAGACTGCTCCCGTCAGCTGGTGGCGTCAACCATCAATAGCCGGTTACCGAAAAATGTGATCGCCGGGAGGTTACGTGCAAGTCAGTTTTTGCACAGCTTTGTCAGGAGCGTGTTCGGCCTTTGTTCTTTCCGCTTGCCCGTTCACGCGAAAGACGCTTAAACGCTCTCGTCGGGAATTGTGGCGTATCTCGACGTGGCGGCAAAACTACCTACATAGGGGATGGCCGGGAAAACCCGCCATTCCAGGAAATTCCAGATTCTGAGGCGGCGACCGGCTATGGCCGACCATAAATATCTTTCCATTCGCGGGGCGCGCGAACACAATCTGAAGAATGTCGATCTCGACTTGCCGCGTGACAGCCTGATTGTCATGACCGGCCTGTCGGGGTCCGGCAAGTCATCGCTTGCCTTCGACACGATCTATGCCGAGGGCCAGCGCCGCTATGTCGAAAGCCTGTCGGCCTACGCGCGGCAATTCCTCGAAATGATGCAGAAACCCGACGTCGACCAGATCGACGGCCTGTCGCCCGCCATTTCCATCGAGCAGAAGACCACCTCGAAGAACCCGCGTTCGACGGTCGGCACCGTCACCGAGATCTACGACTATATGCGGCTGCTGTTCGCCCGCGTTGGCATCCCCTATTCGCCGGCCACCGGCCTGCCGATCGAGAGCCAGACGGTTTCGCAGATGGTCGACCGCGTGCTGGCGATCGAGGAAGGCACGCGCCTGTTCATCCTGGCGCCGATGGTGCGCGGCCGCAAAGGCGAGTACCGCAAGGAATTGCTGGAACTGCAGAAGAAGGGCTTTCAGCGCGTCAAGGTCGATGGCGTCTTCTACGAAATCGCCGACGTGCCGGCGCTGGACAAGAAGTACAAGCATGACCTCGACGTCGTTGTCGACCGCATCGTCGTGCGCGGCGATCTGGCGACGCGGCTTGCCGATTCCATCGAGACGGCGCTGAAATTGGCCGATGGGCTGGCGGTCGCCGAATTCGCAGACAAGCCGCTCGATGCCAGCCAGACCGGCGAGGATTCGGTCAACAAGTCGAAGAACGAGACGCATGAGCGCATCCTGTTCTCGGAAAAATTCGCTTGCCCGGTCTCCGGCTTCACCATTCCGGAAATCGAACCGCGGCTATTCTCGTTCAACAACCCGTTCGGCGCCTGCCCGACCTGTGACGGTCTCGGCAGCCAGCGCGCCATCGACGGCAATCTGATCGTGCCGGACGAGAACATCTCGCTGCGCGACGGCGCCGTCAGCCCGTGGGCGAAATCGACGTCCCCCTATTACGCGCAAACGCTGGAAGCGCTGGGCAAGGCCTATGGCTTCAAGCTTGGCGACAAGTTCAAGGATTTGTCCGAAGAGGCCAAGGAAGCTATCCTGCACGGCACGGGTGAGCGCGAAATCACCTTCCAGTATGATGACGGCCTGCGCTCCTACAAGACCACCAAGACCTTTGAAGGCGTCATTCCCAATCTCGAGCGGCGCTGGAAAGAGACCGAATCCGCCTGGATGCGTGAAGAGATCGAGCGCTTCATGTCGGCCACGCCCTGCCCGGCCTGCAAGGGGTATCGGCTGAAGCCGGAGTCGCTGGCGGTGAAGATCGCAGGCAGACATATCGGCGAAGTCACCGAGCTTTCCATCCGCAAGGCCGACCAGTGGTTCACCGACCTGCCCGCGTCGCTCAACGACAAGCAGAACGAGATCGCGGTGCGGGTGCTCAAGGAGATCCGCGAGCGGCTGCGCTTCCTCAACGATGTCGGGCTCGACTACCTGACGCTGTCGCGCAATTCCGGCACGCTGTCGGGCGGCGAGAGCCAGCGCATCCGGCTGGCATCGCAGATCGGCTCCGGTCTCACGGGCGTGCTCTATGTGCTGGACGAGCCGTCGATCGGCCTGCACCAGCGCGACAATGCCCGCCTGCTCGATACGCTGAAGCACCTGCGCGACATCGGCAACACGGTGATCGTCGTCGAGCATGACGAGGACGCCATCCTGCATGCCGACTATGTCGTCGACATGGGTCCGGCCGCCGGCATCCATGGCGGCGAAATCATCGCCCAGGGCACCCCGCAGCAGGTTATGGCCAATCCCAATTC
>NZ_RZRK01000883.1:0-2451 GCF_003997835.1 Mesorhizobium sp. M7A.F.Ca.CA.004.12.1.1 | reverse complement strand
GCTTGGGGGGGAATGCCGGCTGTCCGAATTATAGGCCTTTTTATGCATTTCTGCTAATTTAATTAAAGGACCATGTTCCGCACCCAGGCGCCAGATCGATAATAGCGTCTATCGGCGGAGTACCGAATTGGCCCGCTGAGCCGTCGTTATCGGATCGGCGTGACGATGCACGATCTTCCAGAGACCATCTTCTGGGCGAAAGACGCTCGTCACGCGTAACGCCGTCGTCCGGCCCTGGCATCTTGGCGCAGGACAGCTACATTTGTCCGCTACTTGCGGAGGGGGGTATTATGTCAGTGCAGCGGGTGCGTGAAGCCATCGGTCAGTTTCTAGCGTCAAATAAGGAGCAGGTTCTGTGTATCCGCGGTGATTGGGGCACGGGCAAGACATATACCTGGGACGATGTTCTCTCGAAGGCGGTCCTCAGTAAAAAACTCAAGCTGAAACGTTACGCAAAAGTCTCATTGTTCGGCCTGAACTCGATTCAAGACATCAAGCGCGACATTTTTCAGTCCACGGTGGCGATTGAGAAAATCGGAAAGCCGTTCGATTTTAACGACTACACCGACTACATAAACGAGGCGAAATCCTCCAACGTCGTATGGAAGGTTTTCGCATCTCTTACCGGTAGTGCCAGTGAAGCAGCCGTTGAAGCAGCAGCACTCAGCATCCGCAATCAGATCGTCCTGGTCGATGATCTGGAACGCAAGGGCGATGGGCTCAGAAGCGTCGATGTGTTGGGCTACATCTCCCAGCTCAGAGACGATCGGAAGTGCAAGGTTGTGCTGATCCTCAATGACGAGCAACTAGAGGACAAGGGTGAATTCGAGTCCTACTTAGAGAAGGTGGTGGACTTGTACTTGCGGTTCGACCCTTCTTGCGCCGAGATTGCCGACATCGCTATTCCGGGGGACGGTGACAACATCGCCGCCATGGTCCGTCAGCATGCTATCCTGCTGGGCATCAAGAACGTCCGAGTGATCTGGAAAATTCTAGCTCTGGCTAAGCAGGTCGCGCCTATGCTCGCCGGATATTCCTTTAGCGTGACAATGGATGCTGTTCGGACAATCACCCTACTCGCCTGGAGTTACCTTCAGCCAAAGGGCGCACCACCGCTCGACTACCTGAAGCGAGTCAACGCTTATAACCCGATCAAGGAGGACGCCGACCTCGACCTGAAATGGCGCGACCTGCTTGTCCAATACCGGTACACAGGCACCAGCGCGTTCGACCTGACCCTCCTTGAGGCTGTCCAGAATGGATACTTCGATCAATCGCGGCTGAACGCGCACGCGAAGGAGCTGAATGAGGCTGATATGTACCGCAAGGCAAAAGAAGCCATGCGGGAGCTTTGGGATGACCTACATCTGTCCTTCACGAAGCCGATCAAGCCCATACTCGACAGGTTCGTCGAGGTTTTTGCAAGCGAGCTTAAGTACTTGGACCTCGGCGACTTAGTGAGCGTCGAGCGCACGTTCCGTGAGTTGGGAGATCCGCGCGCAGAAGAGCTGGTCACACTATACATCCGGGAAAAGAAGGATGAGCCCGCCGCCTTCGATACCGATAGATTGTACGAGTTCGGCCGGGAGTTGTCCCCTGAACTGCTCAAGCGGATCAAGGAAGCTGAAAACGCCACGAAACCGAAGCGCACAACCGACGAGACTGTGATGGCGCTCGCCAAGAATATCACCGATCCGGAACTGCTGGCTGAAGCGGCTACGATTGATGTGGAAAGTTATGTCCAGATTCTCAAGGGGCATGAGGGTGAGGAACTGAGGGACATGCTCGCCGGCCTACGCCGTTACATGAACCTGATCGACGCCACGCCCGAGATGATCGAAATACTGACGCGATTCGCCAAGGCGGTCAAAGAAATTGGCAGGGAAAGCGCTATCAACCAGTACCGCACTCGAAATCTCGGCTTCATCCAATGGCTCGAAAAAAAAGAAGCTTAGGCGTAGGATTGCGTCTTGGTCCGGCGACCACCTCCCGGTGCAAGCGCTCAACGCGCGCCGCCCTCCCGGCCATGTGGTCGCGATTTGTTGCCATGGATGCAGCGCCGAATCGTCGTTCTGCGAAACCCCGGCTCTGCTAGCGATATCGGCGCGACTCAAGCCGCCGCCTAAAGCCCGGCTATCATCGCGGCGAAAGCATCGGATGGCGGCATGGCCGAAAATGGTGTGGCCAGCGCGAAAGGAAAAGCCTGCGGCAAGATGGCCAAGCGGCTGGAAAATAAGCGGCAGCTAAAATTCGCTTATTTTTCGCTTATTTTGTCACAGCGGCATGCACCACCAAGTTTCGGTTGGCGGCAAGAATTCAGTGTTTTCAGTGGGTTTATCTTGGCTGGGGAACCTGGATTCGAACCAGGACTAACGGAGTCAGAGTCCGTGGGTCTACCGTTAACCTATTCCCCAGCAGGCGCGGTCATGAACCGTGCGGGCCGAGCGGGCA
>NZ_RZRK01000882.1:0-2458 GCF_003997835.1 Mesorhizobium sp. M7A.F.Ca.CA.004.12.1.1 | reverse complement strand
GGACATGCTGTTCGGCGATCTGCTGAGCCTCGGCTCCGGATTCTTCTGGGCTTTGACCAACATCCTCATCAAGCGGTCGAAGCTGGTCGAGGCGAGCGCCGAGAAGCTTCTGCTTTACCAACTCGCCGGGGCAGCGATCGTCGGCATATTGGTGCTGCCTCTCGCCGGCCCGCCCGTTCGCGACCCGACCGTGCTGCCGACCTTGGCGCTGCTCTTCCAGGCTGTCTACATCGTCGCCTTCACCTATGTGCTGTGGTTCTGGCTGTTGCGGCGCTATCCGGCGTCAGGCCTGTCCAGTTTCACTTTCCTGTCGCCGGTTTTCGGCGTGCTGTGCGGCGCCATGTTCTTGAATGAGCCGCTGACCATGCGCATTTTCCTGGCACTTGGCCTGATTGCCGCCGGCCTGATCATCGTCAACCGGCCAGTGCGCAAGCTGACGCCGGTGTAAGAGAGACCTTCTATGCGTGACATCCTCAACGACCTTGAAGCGGGCAAATATCTTTCGGATCCGGATCCGGTGCGCCGCGCCCAAATCCAGATGAAGACGCCTCTGCCGAAGCGCTTCTACAAGACCGTCTCGGTCGCGCCGGTCGAAGGCGGCTTTGCCGTGCATCTCGACGGCAAGCCGGTGCGCACGCCGGGCAAGGCGCTGCTGGCAGTGCCTACCGAGGCGGCAGCCGCGCTCGTCGCCGACGAGTTCGCCACCCAAAGCGAGACCATCAATCCGGTGACCATGCCGGTGATGCGGCTTGTGAACACCGCCATCGATGGCGTCGCCAGCGACCCGCAGGCGGTGCTGGAAGACATTCTGCGCTTCGCCTCGTCCGATCTGCTCTGTTACCGCGCCGACGCGCCGCAAGGGCTGGTGGAGCGGCAGAACCAGCATTGGGACTCGGTGATAGACTGGGCGAGGGGAACACTTGGGGTGCGCTTCAATCTCGCCGAGGGGATCATCCATGTCGAGCAGCCGCGCGAGACCATCGCGGTGCTGGGCAGCCATCTTGCCCAGCGAACAGAGCCGCTGCGTCTCGCCGCCATCCATGTGATGACGTCGCTCACAGGTTCGGCGCTGCTGGCGCTGGCTGTCGATTTCGGCGAGATCGACGCTGAGGCTGCATGGGCCGCGGCTCATGTCGACGAGGACTGGCAGATCGAGCATTGGGGGCAGGACGCCGAAGCCGTTGCCCGCCGCGCGGCTCGCAAGCACGACATGATGGCTGCTGTCGGCCTGCTGGAAGCGCTCAAGGGCTAAGGGTTTCCCAGTTCGCCCGGTTTCATCCCGCAGCGCACCTAATACCAAAGTCATAATCCCAAAGACGCGCTGCCTTTGGCGGGCGCTTTCTGTCATTTTTCCCGAATGGCTGTCGTTGAGTCCGTGCTCGGAGGAGAACGCGGACGGTGTCGCGCAGCATCGAGAACGGGTCTCACGGGAGGATAACGAAATGGCAATAGCATCGACCGCCGGCGGAGCAAGCCGCGCCATGACGCGGGAGGAGAAGAAAGTCATCTTCGCTTCCTCGCTCGGCACCGTTTTCGAATGGTATGATTTCTATCTCTACGGCTCGCTGGCAGTGTTCATTGGTTCGACCTTTTTCAGTCCAGCCATCCCGGAAGCGACCCGCAATATCTTCGCGCTGCTGGCCTTCGCTGCCGGCTTCCTGGTGCGCCCGTTCGGCGCATTGCTGTTCGGCCGCATCGGCGATCTTGTCGGCCGTAAATATACCTTCCTCGTCACCATGACGATCATGGGCCTGTCGACCTTCCTGGTCGGCTTGCTGCCTGGCTATGCGACCTTGGGCATCGCCGCTCCGGTGATCCTGATCATCCTGCGCATGCTGCAGGGTCTGGCACTGGGTGGCGAATATGGCGGCGCGGCCACTTACGTCGCCGAACATGCGCCGGACAACCGGCGCGGCTACTACACCTCGTGGATCCAGACCACGGCGACGCTGGGCCTGTTCCTGTCGCTGGTTGTGATCCTGATCGTACAGGCTTCATTGAGCAAGGAAAACTATGCTGCCTGGGGCTGGCGTATTCCGTTCCTCGTATCCTTCCTGCTGCTAGGCATCTCGATCTGGATCCGGCTTTCGCTTTCCGAATCGCCGACCTTCCAGCGCATGAAGGATGAGGGCAAGGGCTCCAAGGCGCCGCTGACGGAAGCCTTCGGTCAATGGAAGAATGCCAAGATCGCACTGCTGGCGCTGCTCGGCCTCACCGCCGGTCAGGCCGTGGTCTGGTATAACGGCCAGTTCTATGCGCTGTTCTTCCTGACCAACGTGCTCAAGGTCGACGCGCAATCGGTCAACATCATGATCGCGATCGCCCTGGCAGTAGGCTCGATCTTCTTCGTCGTCTTCGGCTGGCTCTCCGACAAGATCGGCCGCAAGCCGATCATCATGGCGGGCCTTGCCTTAGCGATTGTATGCACCTTCCCGCTGTTCAAGGCACTGACCTGGGC
>NZ_RZRK01000881.1:0-2466 GCF_003997835.1 Mesorhizobium sp. M7A.F.Ca.CA.004.12.1.1 | reverse complement strand
GTGCCGCGTAGTGACGTTCGACCTGCTGCAGCGAGGCACGGAACGCTTGAGAAAAGGCAGAAGCATCGGCAAAGCCGAGCATGCGTGCGATACGCTCCAAGCCTTCATCATCTTCCGGCAGCGTGTGCGTCTGCTCGTCGGCAACCATCTGCACGGCATGTTCGACGCGTCGCAGGAACCAGTACTGGCGGGCAAGCGCATCGCGCGCCTCGGCGGTGATCCAGCCGCCGGTCGCAAGCTCGCCGAGCATCGGCACGGTCTCGCGGCCACGCAGTTCAGGGAAGCGTCCGCCGGCGATGAGCTGCTGGGTCTGGACGAAGAACTCGATCTCTCGAATGCCGCCGCGGCCAAGCTTGACGTTGTGGCCCTTGACCGCAATCTCGCCATGGCCCTTGTGGGCGTGGATCTGGCGCTTGATCGAATGGACGTCGGCAATCGCCGCGTAGTCCATGTATTTGCGCCAGATATAGGGCTGCAACTCCTTGAGGAAGGCCGCACCCGCGGCCAGATCGCCCGCCACCGGGCGTGCCTTGATCATCGCGGCGCGCTCCCAGTTCTGGCCGCGCGCCTCGTAGTAGCGCAGTGCCGCCTCGACCGGGATCGCCAGCGGTGTCGAACCGGGGTCTGGGCGCAGTCTCAGATCGGTGCGGAAGACATAACCGTGTTCGGTGCGGTCCTGCAGGATGCGCACCAGGCGGCGCGTCAGCCTCGAAAACAACTCGGTGGCGTCGAGCGGATCGACGACGGCGGGCGCTTCCGGATCGAAGAAAACCACCAGATCGATGTCGGAGGAAAAATTCAGCTCATGCGCGCCGAGCTTGCCCATGCCGAGCAGGATCCAGCCCGACTGTTTCGACGGATTGCCGACATCCGGCAGTTTGAGTTTGCCCTCGCTATGCGCGTCGCGCAGCAGGAAGTCGACGGCGGCGCGGGTGCAGGCGTCTGCGAGGTCGCTCAACCGCCGGACCGTCAGCGCCGTTTCGGCCTCGCCGGCAAGATCGGCCAGCGCGATGAGGAAATGCGCCTCCGCCTTCCACTGGCGCAGCTCCATCATCAAGCCGGATTCCGAGACTGCTTCGGCTAGATGCACCTGGTCGATGGCGGCGCCGATCACCTTCAGTCGAGCCTCGATCGTCTGCTCGAACAGCCCGTCCAGGATTTGCGGCCGGCGACGTGCGGTATCGCGCAGGAACGGCGACAGATCGAAGACGGCAGCAAGGAAATCCTGGCCCTCGCCCTTGCCGGCCAGGAACTTGGCCAGCCGCGTCAGTCCTTCTTCGCGCGCCGCGGAAGCGATCTCGGCCAGTTCCAGCCGCGCACGGTCTTCGTCCAGCGGAGCCAGGCTGGTCGCCGGCTTCAGCAGCCAATCTTTCGCCCTCGCAGCCGTGCTCATCAGTGATCCTCCCGTGCTGGGAAACTCATGACCACGGATAATCCGGGATTGCCAGGCAAGAGTTCAAGCCGGCCATTGTGGAACGTCATGACCGCCTTGGCGAGGCTGAGGCCAAGACCGGAACCCGGCTGCGAACGGCTCTTCTCCAGCCGCACGAAACGTTCCGTGGCCCGCGCCCGGTCGCCATCGTCGGGAATGCCGTGTCCATTGTCGGCAACAGACAGGCGAACGTCCGTACCGGCTCGCTCGAGCGTGACGCGCACCGCCGGCTGGGCATTGGCACCGGTCGAATATTTGATGGCGTTGTCGACGATGTTCGACAGCGCCTGACCGATCAGTTCGCGGTTGCCGTTGACGGACACCGCCTCGGGCGCGTCTGCTTCCAGCGACACGCCTGCCTCTTCCGCCACCGGCTCGTAGAGTTCGACGACATCGCGCACGGCCTCCGCCAGATCGACGCGGTTGGTGTTCTCCGAGGAGTAGCCAGCTTCCAGCCGGGAAATCATCAGGATGGCGTTGAAGGTTTTTATCAACTGGTCCGACTCGGCAATGGTGCCTTCCAGTGCCCGCCGGTAGTCGGTGGGCTTTTGCTTGCCCGAAAGCGTCGCTTCGGCCCGGTTGCGGAGCCGGGTCAGCGGCGTCTTCAGATCATGCGCGATGTTGTCGGAAACCTGCTTCAAGCCTTCATTGAGCGTGGCGATCCTGGCCAGCATGGCATTGAGATTTTCGGAGAGCCGGTCGAACTCATCGCCAACCCCCGTCACCGGCAGCCTGCCCGACAGATCCCCGCCCATGATGCGACGGCTGGCTTCCGACACGCTGTCGATGCGCTTCAGCGCGGCGCGACCGACAAAAAACCAGATCAGCAATCCGCCCAGCCCCATCATGCCGAGCGCCAGCATCAGCGCACGGCGGATGACCGCACGAAACCGCTCCGGCTCGCCAAGGTCGCGGCCGACCAGCATGATCATCTGGTTCGGCAGCCGCAGCACCAGCGCAATGGCGTTGTGGCCCTTTTCGCCCTGCGCCTGCGCATCGTTCTGCTCGGATTGGGTGGTGGTGCCCTGCTCGGC
>NZ_RZRK01000880.1:0-2467 GCF_003997835.1 Mesorhizobium sp. M7A.F.Ca.CA.004.12.1.1 | reverse complement strand
GCAGGCGGGTGAGCCCGTCGGCGAACATCAGCGCATAGATGAAGCCGGCGCAGGCGCCGGTCAGGTCGATCGCTCCGGCGCGGCCTAGCCCCAGCCGATGTGCGACCAGCGGCGCGCTTGGCGGCAGAAGGTGATCGGGCGTCGACGTGGCGAGCAAGAGTAGACCGACGTCGCCGCGGTCGATACCGGCATTGGTCAGCGCCATGTCGCCGGCAGAGGCGGCAAGGCCCGACAGCGTGTCTTCGTCTGTTGCCCAGAAGCGCGAGCGAATTCCGGTGCGCCGCTCGATCCAGCCGGGCTCAAGCCCGAGCCGGTCTTCGATTTCCGGGTTCTCGACCTTGCGCGTCGGCGCATGATGGCCGAAGCCGAGAACGCGCGACGATAGGTTCATGGCCGCGAGCCGAAGCGTTCGCCGGCCTCCTCTATCGCGTCATAGAGCCCGTCCAATTCGTCGCTGGTGATGCAATAGGGCGGCAGAAGATAGAGGACATTGCCGAGCGGGCGCACCAACAGGCCGCGCTCAAGGAAAAAAGCGCGCAGTTTTGGCCCGATCTCGGCCAGATAACCGGCTGAGCCGGTGCGTAGGTCGAGTGCCGCGATGGTGCCGGTTGTCCGGCAGTCGGTGAAATATGGATTGCCCCGGAAGCGTTGCAGCCCGGCGGCCTGCCTCGCGCTCAAGACCGCGATCCGCTCGGCCACCGGCTCGTCACGCCAGATCTCGACATTGGCAAGTGCTGCCGCGCAGGCGATCGGATTGGCGGTGTAGGAGCTCGAATGGAAAAACGTCTTCTTGCGATCCTCCGAAAAGTGAGCGTGGAAGATGGCATCGGTGGCGATCGTGGCGGCCAGCGGGATGGTACCACCGGTCAGACCTTTCGACGTGCACAAGATGTCCGGCGAGACGGACGCCTGTTCGCAGGCAAACATGGTTCCGGTGCGCCCCCAGCCGGTCATCACTTCATCGGCGATCAGCAGCGTGCCGGAGGCTTCGGCGATCCTCTTCAATTCGGCAAGAACCCAGGCCGGATACATCAGCATGCCGCCGGCGCCAAGCACCAGCGGCTCGACGATCAGCGCGGCTGCGCGCCGGTCGCGGCTAACGGCCTCGAACCGATCCAGCGTTTCCTGCTCGCGCCCGGCGGCCGGGAAGGGGATGGCGTCGACCTCGAACAGCAAAGGATCATAGGCGGCGTTGAAGACGCCGCGGGCGCCGACGCTCATCGCCCCGATCGTGTCGCCATGATAGCTGTGCTCCATGACGGCGATGCGCGAACGCGGCGCGCCGATGTTGCGGAAATAGCCGAGCGCCATCTTCAGCGCGACTTCGACTGAGGTCGAGCCACTGTCGGAATAGAACACCCGGTCGAGGCCGGCGGGTGCGATGCCGACAAGCGCCTCGGCCAGCCGTTCGGCCGGCTCGTGGGTGAAGCCCGCGAAGATGATCTGGTCGAGGCTCGAAGCGGTCGTCTCGATGGCCTTCATGATGCGGGGGTGGCGATGGCCATGGGTGACGACCCACCAGGAAGAAATCGCATCGAGGATGCGGAAGCCTTCGGCCTTGTGGAGATAGGCGCCTTCAGTCAGCACGATTTCAGGGACCGAGGGCTCTAGCGCGTGCTGCGTGAACGGATGCCAGACTCGAGACTCCGCCATCAGTCGCCTCCGGCAATCATGGCCAGGTCGAAGCCGGAAATCATTGCATCTCTCAACGTTTCACCCGTCAGCGGACCGAGGTGCGGCAGCCTGCCCAGCTGCGGCACGCCGCCGAATTCCACGATTGTCCTTTGTGTATCGGCCACCTCTTCGCCAATGAAGGCAATGCCGATGAGCGGGATGGAGCGGGCTTTCAGGGCCTCGATCGACAACAGCGTATGATTGATGGTGCCAAGCGCGGTGCGGGCGCACAGTATGACCGGCAGCCGCCATTGTTCGAATATGTCAATGAACCTTGTCTGTCGATTGAGCGGCACCATCAGCCCGCCGGCGCCTTCGATGACGAGCGGTGTCGGCAGGACCGGAAATGAAAGATCGTCGGCCTCGATCGCGACGCCGTCGATTTCGGCTGATCGATGCGGCGACAGCGGCATCGTCAGTCGATAGACTTCGGGCAGCACGCGTCCGTCGGGCAAGCCGGAAAGCCGGGCGACGACCTCGCTGTCGGTCTCCTCGTTGAGGCCCGATTGCACCGGCTTCCAGTAGAAGCCGTCGAGCAGCCCGGCAAGTCCGGCCGAAAACACTGTCTTGCCAATTCCAGTGTCTGTTCCGGTGACGACGATGCGTTTGGTCATGCTGTGGCCAACACTCCGACGAGAGCCTCGACCATGGCGGAAATGTCGGCTTCGTCGACGTTGAGAGTCAGCGAAATGCGCAGGCGCGACGTACCCTCAGGCACTGTCGGCGGGCGAATGCCGCGTATGTCGAAGCCGCGTGCCTGCAGTCCTGCCGCCCCCGCCATGGTGCGGCTGTT